>JAJTHU010000060.1 GCA_021300055.1 Nitrosomonadaceae bacterium
ACCACTCACCCTCTTGATCGCCGGCGACTCGTCTGCGGCAGGCGTCGGCGCGCCGACACAGGAAGCGGCGCTGGCACCGCAGCTCGCGGCAGCGCTTGCCGCGCGTGTTCGCCGCGACGTGGCTTGGCACCTGTACGCACATACGGGGCTGACGTCGGCAGGCGTGCTCAATCTCCTCAAGGAGTCCACACTTCCACCAGCGGACCTTGGGGTGATCATCGTCGGAGTCAACGACATCGCCAATGATGTCGCCGTGGGTCATGCTCTCCGCGTACGCAACCGAATTGTGCGTTTACTGCAAACGCGCACCGGTGTAGGGCACATTTTGTTCCCCGGGCTGCCCGCAGTGGAACGCTTTCCGCTGCTGCCGCAACCACTCGCTTGGTACGGTGGCGCCGAGGCGCGGCGTAACAACCAACTCCAG
This sequence comes from Nitrosomonadaceae bacterium, assembly GCA_021300055.1. GTDB lineage: Bacteria > Pseudomonadota > Gammaproteobacteria > Burkholderiales > Usitatibacteraceae > UKL13-2. The sequence continues at coordinate 425 of JAJTHU010000060.1, forward strand.
TCGCGTTGGGCGCGACACCGCAAGCGCGCGGGTCTGGTTTCGCATGTCCCGATGGACGGGTTTACGCATCCGCAGCTAATGGCAGAGGACGGCTACCACCCGTCCCCTGTGTTGTACGCGATGGTGGCCGCACATCTCGCTGACCACTTATCACTTCGCGTTGCAGCGCCGGATGCAGAGCGGCAGACGGCCGCAAATCTCATGGGGTCCGCCGTACAGGCCGAGCAAGAGACCTTGGTCGCCTAGCCGCAACCAAAGATAAAGCGACGCGGTGCGTCGATACGTGTTACCGTGGGTCCCCGTGTCGGACATTGAACTGGGTTAGACCAGCGACGCCTCCCCCTGTGCTTACGTTGTCAGCAGCGCACGACTGTGACGCTCGTCCAGAGGACAACATGAGCCCCGCCAATCTGATTTCGATCGCGCTTGTCGCGATGATTCTTCTCACACTGCCGCAATGGCGCTACACACGCGTTTGGGGTGGCACATACACCCCGACGGCGGTGCTTGGCTTCATGCTCGCCGCCCACGCCTATACGGTGCTGCGCGCCGCCTAGCGCCACCCGCAGGGGGTCGCCGCGGCGCACCGAGAACAAAAAAACCCTTATAAATCAATGGTGGAACTTTTTGGTTCAAAAGATGACTAATCAGTCACGCTTTGACCTGTTTAGTTCTGTGAGTGGTGCTAGCAGGTCAAAGCGGGCAGTTGTTGGAATCGTAGCGTCCCGTTTTTCTGATCATTTCCCTCTAACCCTAAGTCGTTTCTCAGGAGCTTTACTTTATGCTGCGTACTTTGAAAACCGTCGCGCTCGCCGCGTCCCTCTCCCTTGCCTCGACCATGGCCCTCGCGGCAAAAGATATTGTTGATACCGCCGCAGGCGCCGGTAGCTTCAACACCTTGGTCACAGCGATTAAAGCTGCAGGCTTGGTCGACACGTTGAAGGGCAAGGGTCCGTTCACCGTGTTTGCACCGACCGACGAGGCCTTCGCCAAAATCCCAAAGGCTGATCTCGATGCACTGCTGAAAGACAAAGCGAAGCTCACCGCCGTTCTGACCTACCACGTTGTCCCTGCCAAAGTAATGGCGAAAGACGTCAAGGCCGGTGATGTCAAGACCGTGAATGGCAAGTCGTTCAAGATCACCACCGACAAGGGCGTGATGGTCGACAAAGCAAAAGTCACCAAGACCGACATCGTTGCATCCAACGGTGTGATTCACGTGATCGACACCGTCATCCTGCCGTAATCGCAGCGCTCCGTAACTAGTCATGCAAACGGGCTCGTCGTTGACGAGCCCGTTTTGTTTTTGGCGCCAACGATTAGCGCTTTCGGCTAGCGGCGTCCTGAGTTGCCGGAGCCGCGTGAGCGACCGCCTCCGCCACCACCGCCGCCGCTGCTGCCACGCCCACCACCACCACCGCCTCCACCGCCACCACCACCGCTGCGGCGTCGTTGCGATGCCGGCTTAGCAGCACCGGACTTCGGTGCGCCGGCGACAGACTTAGGCTTAGGTGCCCCGCCCGATTTCTCTTGGCGCACCTGCTGGCCCGATTGGTTGCCCCGGCGACCACCACCCTGCCCGCCACCAGCGCCTGCAGTCGAACCGCCACCGCTGCGGCGGCCACCCTGCCCGCTCGGGCGATGTCCACTCGAGCGCAACTGGATCGGCTGCGCCTTGGCGTTCGGGTCCGGCTCAAAGCCCGGCACCACTTCAACCGGCACTTCACGCTTAATCAAGCGCTCGATGTCAGCGAAGAGTTTTTTCTCATCGACGCACACCAACGACACAGCTTCGCCCGTCGCGCCTGCGCGTCCGGTACGGCCGATGCGATGCACGTAATCTTCGGGGACGTTAGGGATGTCGTAGTTCACGACGTGCGGGAGTTGATCGATATCGATGCCACGCGCGGCAATGTCTGTCGCCACCAGCACGGCGAGTTCGCCGGTTTTGAATTCCGCAAGCGCTTTGGTGCGCGCGCCTTGGCTCTTGTTGCCGTGAATTGCCAGCGCGCTGATGCTGGCTTTGTTGAGGATCTCGCACAGCTTATTGGCGCCGTGCTTCGTGCGCGTGAACACCAGCACTTGGTGCCAATCGTTGTCGCGAATGAGGTGCGTGAGCAGCTGCGCCTTCTTGTCGCGATCAACCGGATGCACTTTCTGCGCAATGACCTCGACTGTCGAGTTGCGTCGCGCCACTTCGATGAGTGCGGGACTATTGAGCAAGCCATCGGCAAGGCGCTTGATGTCATCCGAAAACGTTGCCGAGAAAAGCAAGTTCTGACGTTGCTTGGGCAGCAAGGCAAGCACACGCTTGATATCGTGAATGAAGCCCATGTCGAGCATGCGATCCGCTTCATCGAGCACCAAGATTTCAATCTTGGACAAATCAACCGTGCGCTGCTGATGATGATCCAGCAAGCGCCCCGGCGTGGCGACCAAGATATCGACGCCTTTGCGCAGCAAGCCGATTTGCGGGTTGATGCTCACGCCGCCGAAGATCACCGCCGAGCTGATGCCCGAATATTTGCCGTACGTGCGAACACTCTCTTCGACTTGCGCCGCGAGTTCGCGCGTCGGCGTGAGCACCAGCGCGCGGATAGCCGTTTTGGCGCGCGGTTGTGGTGCAGGTGTGTTCATCAAGCGTTGCAACATCGGCAACGTGAAGCCGGCAGTCTTGCCGGTGCCGGTTTGCGCGCCGGCGAGCAAATCGCCACCACCAAGAACGGCAGGGATGGCTTGTGTTTGGATAGGGGTGGGAATGGTGTAACCGTGCTCAGCGACCGCACGCACCAATTTCTCGGACAAACCGAGTGAAGAAAAAGACATAGAAACTTTCGGCAAACCGCATCAACCATCGCTCGTAGGAGCGCCGCCAGTCAGGATGCGGGGTCTGCAAGTGCAGCGTGGCTGCAAGTGCGTCTATCGAGCACGCGCGAGGAACGCAACGTGCGAGCCGGAGTGGCTAGGCGAAAGGACTGGATCAATGCCGAGGCGTCATTATAGCAGGCGTGCTGATTATTCCTTCCGCACCACTTGGTAGTCACTCATCCACAACATGCCCAATCGACCGTGGCGTGCCTTTATTTGCAGTCGATCATTGGGTGGACGGAGGCCGTCGCATGCGTCACGCCCAAGGTGAACCACCCAAGCCTCGGCAATGGGCTTGTCGAGCCATGCCGCACAGGCGCGGCGGGTCTGCGCGGTGTTGAGTACGCGGCGCTCGATCGAAAGCGTGGGCGAATCATCGTTCCATGCATTGAACCACCCAACAAATGGAGCCCCGGCCATCAGCCAAAGCAGGAGCAAGAAAGCACTGGTCAAGCCGACGTTTAGTATGAGCTTGGTATTGCGAAAACTAAGCCACCAAACCACCGCATAAGCGAGTAAGCAGACGGGCACCGCAAACTTGACGAGTGCCCACTGGTCGATCGGCAGTGTCAGCTCGCCGACAGACCAAACAGCGACCAGTGCGAGCATTGGCAAGCCAATCAGCAGCAGGCCGAAGTTATCCCCCTGTGTCGGGAGGCGTTTTGTCATCCGAGAAGCCTCGATAAGTTGGTCGGGCTGAGCTCGACTCTATACGGCAAACTTGCCATTTGACCCCGAGCAGTGACTATAACGAACGACTGAGATCGATGTGGTCTGCCACCAAACTACAATGTCCCGGTAATGCGACAAGCCCTCGCCCGAGAAAGCGCCACGCCGCATGCGGCTATCCAACATCGGATCGGCAAGCAAAAATCTGTAAATGAGCGTTCTCAGCCTCGCCGCACTTTCTCTCACAGTCCTCATCACATCTTTCATCTCCGGCATCCTGGGGATGGCAGGCGGCATGATCTTGATGGGCGTGTTGCTTGCCATGTTGCCGGTTCCCGCGGCCATGATGCTGCATGGCCTGACGCAGATGGCCTCCAACGGCTGGCGCGCGTGGCTGTGGCGCCGCCACATCGATTGGCGCGTTATGGGTGGATACGTGCTCGGCGCGCTTGCGGCCATTTCAGTTTTTTTCGGTATCGCAATCGTCGTCAGCAAACCCATCGCCTACATTCTGTTGGGCCTCACCCCCTACGTAAGCTACATTCTGCCGCAGCGGCTGGCGCTCAATGTGGATCGGCCACGGCAGCCATTCTTGTGTGGTGCGGTTTGCACCAGCGTACAAATGCTGGCGGGCGTGGCAGGACCACTACTCGACGTGTTCTTCGTGCGCTCACAGCTTGATCGGCGCGGTGTGGTGGCAACAAAAGCCATGTCGCAAGCGTTCGGTCATCTGCTTAAGGTGATCTTTTTCGGCACAATCAGTTACTCGGCAGTGGGCCGTGTGGGCGATGGCTTGAGCATCGGCTTGGTGGCCACCTGCATTGCATGCGCGTTTATGGGGACGACGCTATCCAAGAGTGTGCTGGAGCGCATGACCGATGCGAACTTTCGCCAATGGACAAAATGGACTGTGTTTTCGGTGGGGACGATCTATTTACTTTGGGGAACATGGCAGTTGCTACGCCAAAGCTAAACAGCGTGCACGGCAAGTGCGAAAGAGCAGTAATCTGATGTCACCTAGAATTCGCCGAGCATAAGCAAGGGAGACCAAGTGCAGCCAAGACTTTTCGCCAATCGATCCCGTACTTTGCGGCGCGCGCTTTTGGCGTGCTTGCTTGGATTAATGCACACCATCTGCAGCGCGAACGCTTATCCGGTAAAGCCAATCAAGATCGTGATCGGCTTTCCACCGGGCGGCGCGACCGACATCCTTTCGCGCGACTTTGCCGCGAAACTCGGCGAGGAGTTAAAGCAACAAGTCATTATCGAAAACAAGCCTGGCGCGGGCGGCACCATCGGCGCGGACCTAGTCGCGAAGAGCGCGCCGGATGGTTACACACTCACCATCGGCACATCGAGCAATCACGCGATCGCCGTCAGCCTCTACAAGAAATTAGCTTACGATCCTGTTAAAGACTTCGCACCGATCACCATGCTGGCCGCCTCTCAGAATGTGGTGGTGGTGAACAACGACCTACCGGTGCGCTCGCTCAAGGAGCTAATCGCATACGCCAAAGCCAACCCCGGCAAACTTAACTTTGGTTCGAGCGGCAACGGCACGATTTCTCACCTAACCGGCGAAATGTTCCACCGCTTGGCAGGCGTACAAATTGCGCACGTCCCTTACAAGGGTAGCGCCTTCGTCTTTCCCGATCTCATGTCCGGGCAAATATCGCTCATGTATGACAGCACCGTCTCGATTGGCCCACTGGTGAAATCCGGCAAGGTGCGCCCACTCGCGGTAACGGGCACGGCGCGGTCAAAGTTGTTCCCCAACGTGCCCACCGTCGCTGAGTCCGGCTACGCGCTGTTCTCCGCCACCAACTGGTTTGGCTTGTTTGCACCTGCCGGCACGCCGAAGGACATCGTTGCGCGCATCCACGCTGCGTCGGTGAAAGCCTTATCCAGCAGCGACCTCGCTGAGCGCTTCGCGACGCAAGGTGCGGAAGTGATTGCGAGCAAGCCAGACGAGACACTTGAAATGCTTAAGGCCGACATCGCAAAGTGGGCTGAGGTGGCGCGCCTTTCCGGCGCGCGGATTGATTAAGCAGATAGACCGCAATCAGGGAGAACTACATGTACAACAACATATTCGCACCACAGAACCATGCTGGAAGCATGAGAGCATTCGCGCTTGCTTGTTTTACCGCATTGCTATTTGCGGCGACGAGTAGCACCGCACAAACCAAGCCTACGCGTGTTGAGCTTGCCGGCGAGCCTGCTGCACCAGAGTCAATACTATGGGTGGGCAATAGCTTTTTCTATTACAACAACAGCATGCACAACCACTTCGGCCAGCTGGTACGTGCAGCAGGTTCTCGGGCGCGCAGCACCTCGGTGACGATCAGTGGTGCCGGCCTTGACTGGCACGATATGGAATCCCTCATGCGTCCGGACGGGTTGGGTCGCTACAGCTTCGTTGGCGACAACGAGATACGCTTCAACAAAGCGGGGCGTCAGTACGACACGGCGATGATGATGGATTGCAGTCAGTGTCCTGTGCACCCGCAGTTGCAGAAGGTTTTTCACGACACGGTCAAAAAGCATTCTGCGATCCTCAACAAGTCGGGGGTGCGCCCCGTGTTGTTTATGTCATGGGCATACAAAGACAAACCCGAGATGACCGCAGCCCTCGCCGAGCAATACACCATTGCGGGCAATGCCAATGACGCGCTGGTGATTCCGGCGGGCTTAGCGTTTGCCAACGCCATCGCTAAGCGCCCCACGCTCGAACTCTATGAGGCCGATAAGCGTCACCCCAGCCTAGCGGGCACGTACCTCGCCGCGTGCACGGTCTACGCCAGCCTTTATCGCAAGTCACCCGTGGGGATCAGCTACAAAGCCGGGTTGCGCGACGAGGATGCCGCGCTCCTACAAGCTGTTGCGTGGGAAACCGTGCAGGCGTATTACAAAAAGTAGCGTGTGCTTAAGAATGCGGCCCTCGACCTCATTTCTTGCCTCAACGCCTAAACGCCAAATCGTCGTGAACCAAAGTTGTCGACGACCGCACTAAGTGACGGCCTCTTCGTGACGCGCTCACGCTTTCTTTCGTCCAACATCTATTCTTCTAAAAATGGGGTACTAATCATGCAACAACACACGCTTCTGCTCGTTGGTCTCGTACTCTTCTTGGGGATTCACTCTGCGCGCATCTTTGCCGACGACGCTCGCTCGCGCTTTATCGCCGCACGAGGCGAGCTTGCCTGGAAAGGCGTATATGCGCTGCTGTCCATCGCCGGCTTTGTGTTGCTCGTTTATGGATATGCTGAAGCTCGCACCGCGCCCATCACCCTGTGGCAGCCGCCCGTGTGGACGCGCCATGTCGCTGCGCTGCTGACCTTGCCCGCCTTCATCATGCTTGCAGCCGCCTACATTCCCAGCAATGGGATTAAGGCGCGGCTGAAGCACCCAATGCTGTTGGGCACAAAAACATGGGCACTTGCCCACCTGTTGTCGAACGGCAGTCTCGCCGATGTGCTCTTGTTTGGCGGCTTCTTGGTTTGGGCAGTGCTGTGTTTTCGCGCCTGCCGCCAACGCGACCGCGCGACGGGAAAAGTCTATGAGAGCCGCGGCGCAGTGCGAACAGTTGGCGCGGTCGCGATTGGCGTCGTCGCGTGGTTTGTGTTTGCGATGTATCTGCACGCAGCGCTGATCGGCGTTGCACCGTTCGCGCGCTAGAGCATCAATTTCTTTGATGCACGGCCATCCCCATGGGGATGGCCGTCGCAGGCCCAGCGCGACGCGTGCGCGTCAACCCTTAGTTGCTTGGCTTGTATAAGACGTAAACCGCGTTGAGCCCAGCGGGCAGGTGCTCTCCCCAAGTAAAGGTTTTCCCGGGTTCAATCCGCCCAGTGAAATGGGCTTTGTCTGGCTCGCGATCAGTGACGCGCGCAGAGAATTTGATCGGGCCGCCACGCGTCTGGAAGCCGACGACATAGTAGTACCGTCCGGTATTCTGCGATTGCTTGACGATCATCTGGATGCCCACCTTGCCGTCTTGGGTCATGTACATCTGCGATTTATCGCCGACACTCCAGCTGGTTCCCGGGCCTTTGGTAAACCTAACCACTTCGGCGTTTGCCGAGAAGGCAACAAAGGCACTTGCCAATACTGCGATTACAAACTTGGTCATGCGCTACTCCCTGAGTTTTGTTTGATGTTGTTGAGAACGGAGCAACGCAAGCTTCGATTACCAAACCTGCGCAATACGAAATGGGCACTGCCCCGCCAACGGTTCTTGCCACAAAGCCGTCGCGCTGTAAATGTCTGCTCCCTACAAACATTTGCGGTAGATCAAATGTCCGGACAAGTGATCGGCTCACACTAACGACAAACAAACTGGGGGCATGATGTTTGTCGCTTACGAAATTCCCATCCTGCGCTGGGTACACATTCTGGCGATGGTCTATTGGCTGGGCGGCGAGTGGGGCGTTTTCCAAACGTCTTACCACGTGGTTAATCATCGCTTGCCGATGGATGAACGCCGCCGCCATATGGAAACCGCCTACCGCATCGACATCTTGGCGCGTACCGGCATCATCCTGCTGCTGCCACTCGGCATCCACCTCGGCCATCTGTGGGGCGTGCAACCTTTTGGTGGCGTGTGGCTTGCGGTTAATTGGGTGCTCGGCCTTTCGTGGCTCGCGCTGTGCTGGGCGGCGTTCATTTATCGCGAAACAGATCGCGGCATCACGCTCACCAAGATCGATGAGAAAGTGCGCTTTGTGCTCATCCCGCTGCTGTTCATCGCGGCGGTAAGTTCGCTTGCTGGCTTCGGGCCGTTCGTCGCGGAAGACGGCATGCGTTGGTATTCGATCAAGATCCTTATCTACTCGCTATTGTTGGTGTTAGGGCTCAAGCTGCGCTTCATCATGCGCGAGTGGACGATGATGTTTCGGCAGCTCGCGGCGGGGCCGAATCCGCAAGTTGAGGCAACCCTCGAGGCTTCCATCAAAGTGGGGCGTCGCATTGCGTACGTGTACTGGATTGGCATCGCGACGGTCGCGTTTTTCGGCGCGACGAAGATTGTCTGATCTTCTAAAGCAGAATGCGTACGCGTGCTAGAACGTCCGCATACTGAATTCATCCACGCACAGGCCCTGCCTTGGCGACGCATTCCGCCCGGCAGTGCACGCGCCGATGCGGAGTACAAGTTTCTGAGCCGCGATGCGCAAGATGGCGCATGCTCATGTTTGATCCGCTACCCTGCGGGTTGGACGCGCGAGGTCACGGAGTGCCTAACGGCCGACGAGGAGTTTTACGTCCTTGAAGGCGAGATCGTCATTGACGATACGCACTACACGCCAGACACCTACGCGTTCTTACCCGCGGGGTGGCCGCATCGCCGCATGCACGTGCCACGCGGTGCGGTGCTGCTGTGTTTTTACAGCGCGCAGCCTGATCCAGCCCCGCTCATCACGGACGCAGCAGCTATTCAGCGCGCGAAACAACGCGCGGCACCCTTTCTCGACGTGCTGCACATGCCTTGGGATCGTTCGCTTAACGACGCCAAGCTCGCACACCTCGGCATCTCGCGCAAAGATTTGCGGTGCGACCCGGAAACTGGCGAGCGCACATTTTTGTCGATGATCCTGCCGCACTCTGAGCCGCCCGGTTCGCGCGGACCAACGGAGACGCACCCTACCGTCGAGGAGGCGTACATGATCAATGGCTCGCTGGTGGGGCCGCACGGCGAGATGTTCCCGGGTGCGTATTTCTGGCGACCACCTGGTATTCCGCACGGGCCGTTTGGTACGCGCTGGGGCTGCGTGATGCTGATCCGATTTGTCGGCGGCAAGCACAAGAACGTTTGGAGCGAAACCGAGGCGCCCTTCGACTGGAACGCCCCATATCGGCCGGTGGTGCCCGAAGAACACGCGCACTTGGCTCGCTCGTCTTGGCGACCGGCCGGCATCTACTAGCCCGCGGTCGGTGCGAGAATGCCTCCACATACTTCGGAGGCAAGATGCAAAAAGTAATCGCCGCGCTATGGGGCGCATTGTTCGTTGGTGCCATCACCGTGGCATCTGCGCAGCCCCTGCCGCGCGAGTCCACGCGCGAGTCCACGCGCGAGTCCACGCGCGAGTCCACGCGTGAGTCCGCTCGTGAGTTCGCACCGAACTTACTCAACAAACCGCTGCCGCAATGGACCCAAGCCGAGCGCGAGTGGGGTTTTCGCAACTGGGAATCGCGCGTCTCGGTGCGCGCTGTTCGCAAGGGCAATGTGGTGCGCGCCCTGCCCAGCGGAGCGCCGATCGCCGCGCTAAATGCAGGCACACCAGGAGCTGAGCGCCTCGACAAGTTCATGGCGGACTACAAGACCGCAGGCTTGCTGGTGCTGCAAGACGGCGCGATTCGCCTTGAACGTTACGCGCTTGGCCACAGCGCGGACAGCCGCTGGACGTCGTTTTCGGTCGCGAAATCGCTAACGAGCGTGCTTGTCGGCGCGGCACTGAAAGATGGCTTCATCAAGAGCATCGATGACCCGATCACGAACTACATCAAGGGCCTCAACGGTAGCGGCTATGACGGCGTCACCGTGCGACAACTGCTGACGATGACCACAGGCGTGGCGTGGAACGAGGACTACACCGACCCCAATGCCGATGTGTACAAGCTGCTTCGTACGCCACCCGTGGAAGGATTAGATGCAACCACGAGCTATATGCGCGCGGTGAAGCCTCTTCCAAAGTTGGTGCGATCGCTCCGCGGTAATCCGTGGCTGTACAACACCGGCGAAACGAACTTGCTTGGTATCTTGGTTCGCGAGGCAACCAAGAAGCCGCTCGCGGTGTATGCCTCCGAAAAGATTTGGGCCGCCTACGGCATGGAGCAAGATGCCAATTGGCAGCTCGACCCGACCGACGCGGAGGTTGGCGGATGCTGCTTGCAAGCGACCACGCGCGACTTTGGGCGTATCGGTCAATTTGTACTTGAGGGCGCGCGCATTGGTGGTAAGGGTGGCGGGGGTGGCGAGGATGGCA
>JAJTHU010000035.1 GCA_021300055.1 Nitrosomonadaceae bacterium
ATCGTGCAAGAGCCGCAGCCGCTCGCTGAAACCGCGATCTTTCGCTACCGAGCCGTCAGTGTCGCCGACTCATCGAGGCTGCTACCGCCGCATACGGTGGGACTACTCACCGGGCAGGAGGTGCTGACGGTCAGCTCAATGCGCACCAAACTCGCGGCACAGCTAGCAGGCCTTGGCGTTGGCTTTCTGCCAAGGCACCTTGCAGAGCCTTATCTGCGAGATGGGCGGTTAGTCGCGCTGGCAGTCAGCACACCGCGCCCGCCGTCCCCCACTGTCGTCGGCTGGCGGGCGAACCGCACAGGACGTGCGCTGCGCTGGTTTATCCACGAGTTTGAAGATCGACGCGTCGCGGCATCGGTCCTTGGGGAATCATGAGCGCGCCGTCCACCCCTCCGCACGACGGAGCGAACCACGCAGCAGCGCCTCATGCCAACCCTCAACGATCGGCAATAGAGGCGGGCGTCACCCGCTACGTGGGACGATTCGCACCATCCCCCACGGGCCCGCTGCATCTGGGTTCACTCGTTGCCGCGCTCGCGAGTTACCTCGATGCAAGGGCATACCATGGCGAATGGCACTTGCGGATCGAGGACGTCGACGAAACCCGCTGCCACGTCGAGCACACCGACAGCATTCTGCGCACGCTTGAAGCTTGCGGACTGGAGTGGGACGGCCCGGTAGTGACGCAATCTTCGCGCAAAGCGCGCTACGCGGAAGCGTTGGACGCACTCAGAGCGCAGCAGCGCCTTTATGCGTGCGTGTGCTCACGTCGTGAGATCGCCGACTCTGCGATTAACGGGATAGACGGTCCAGTCTATCCGGGAACATGCCGCACGGCTGCACATCCTGGGCCCGGCAATGCGCTGCGCTTCAAGATCGAAGACGCACAAATCGACTTCCACGACCGCCTTCAGGGCATCCAGTCTCAAAACCTCGCGCGCGACATCGGCGACTTCGTGGTGCGACGTCGCGATGGACTAGCGGCCTACCAGCTAGCCGTCGTGGTTGACGATGCCGATCTCAGGGTAACCCACGTGGTGCGCGGCGCAGATTTGCTCGACTCAACCGCACGCCAGATCGCAATTCAGCGGGCGCTGGGGGTTACGACTCCGGCCTATCTGCATGTCCCGGTGCTGGTCAATACAGAAGGTCAGAAACTCTCAAAGCAGACACTCGCACCAGCCATAGACCCACAGAATCCACTTCCAGCCCTGCAACAAGCGCTCGCTTTCTTGATACAACCCCTCGGCAAGGGCGCCGGATCAGCAACCGAACTACTCGGAATGGCGATCGGCCAATGGAATCCGCAGTTGGTGCCCAAGACCCGGCACCTATCCCTCGATTGAGGGTGCTCCGCTTTCTGTCGCACTTGGTCGTCGTCAAATACGGGTCACGAATCCGTTTCTGCATTTCGTCGCGTCCAATTGGAACTTTGTCCATGACCCGAGCAAAGTGCAGCGTGCCGAATGATGGCCAAGATTGGTTTGGTCGTCCCTTGAACCGGCTGGGCGTGCTTCGGCCGCCCGTTGCAGCCCCTCGCAAGCCTGTTGTCGCTACCGCAAGCTAACTTCGCCTTCCAGAAAACCAAGAAAGCAAAATATGTTTTCAATCAATTCACTCAAGCGTTCCAGCAGTTCTTCCGGCAACAGTGGATCGCGCAAGCGAGGCTGGGTCAAACTCAGCGTCGCTGTGCTCACGGGCATCCTCGTGGTGGGCTCTCTCGTCGCATGGCGCGCAAGTTCGGCCAAGAAGGAAGAGCCGAAGAAAGCCGACAAGGTTTTTGAGTTCAGCAAGAGCGACCTTGCAGTATTGGCGCCGCGCGAACTCGGCAACATGATCCCGCTTTCGGGAAGCCTCAAGCCTGTCACGCAAGCGGTTGTGAAATCAAAGGTCGCGGCCGAGGTGGCGAAAGTTCACGTGCGCGAAGGCGAGCGCGTCGCAGCCGGCCAAGTGCTGGTTTCTTTGGACACCGCCGACCTCAAAGCGCGCGCCGACGCTCAAGCTGCGCAGGTTGCAGAAATGCGCGCACGTTTGGATCTTGCTCTCAAGAACGAGGCCAACAATCGCCAACTCCTGCAAAAGAACTTCATCTCGCAAAACGCGTTCGACGCGGTCAGCAATAGCGCCGAGGTAGGGCGTGCCAACCTCAAGTCCGCAGAAGCGCAAGCGGCGATCACGCAGCGCGCACTCTCTGATGCTTCGATCCGCGCGCCGTTCAGCGGCATTGTCGCGCGCCGCATGGTCAACATCGGCGAGAAGGTATCTCCCGACATGCCCATCATGCAGATTGTTGATTTGATGCAGATGGAACTTGAAGCACCAGTTCCTGTGGCAGAGATTCCCGGCATCAAGGTGGGACAAGAGATTTCGTTTACCGTTGATGGGTTTGGTGACCGCCAGTTCAAGGGCAAGGTTGAGCGTATCAACCCGTCTGCCGAGGCAGGCTCACGATCCATATCGGTGTTCCTCGTGCTCGCCAACCCTGATCTGTCGCTGAAGGGCGGAATGTTCGCCAACGGCAAGCTGGCTGCGCAATCTCGCGGTCCGGTTAACGCCGTCCCACTCGTTGCACTCCGTGAAGAGGGAGGACAGAGCTTTGTGATGGTGCTCGACAAAGACAAGATTGAGCGCAAGCCAGTGACCGTCGGTGCCCGCAGCATCGACCTTGGGTTGGTCGAGATTCGAGACGGCCTCTCCCCTGGCACGCAGGTTATCGCGGTAAAGATGGAAGGGCTCAAGCCTGGCGCAAGCGCAATCATTCGCGCTGATGGTCCCGCCCCGGCGCCTGCGGCACCTGCGGCCAAGTCTTGAAATCAAACCCAATAGGTAATCGTTGCATTGCCGCGCGGCAGTCACGCTGCGCACGGATTCTTCGGAGCAAAGTGACCTATCCACGGGCGTTTTTCAGCCGTTTTTGCCTGAAAACGCCCGCCAGTCAATGAATTTGCATAGCCGCTCGTAATGTAAACGACGATGCGGCAACAACAACGCAGCAATAACATCGCGCAGGCAGTTGCGCTAGGGAGTTCCCCATGTGGATGACCAAGGTATCGATCAATAACCCCGTATTCGCCACCATGGTAATGGCGGCACTAATGGTGTTGGGCTTGTTCTCGTACATGCGCTTGCCCGTCGATCAGCTGCCTGATATTTCGATCCCCATTGCGGTGATCTCGACACCGTATCCCGGTGCTTCCGCGGAAGCAGTGGAGCAAGAGGTCACGCGGCCGATTGAGCAGGCTGTCAACACGATCAACGGTGTAAAGAGCATCCGCTCGTCTTCGCAGCTGGGTTACGGTTGGGTCGTCGTCGAGTTTCAACTCACCGTTGACCCACGTGTGGCGATTCAGGATGTGCGCGACAAGGTCGCGGAGGCACGGCGCGGCTTCAATCGTGACATTGGTGAACCAACGGTCTCGCGCGCGAGCATGGACGACGATCAGCCACTGATCTACTTGTCGATGCAGTCTGAGTCACGCAGCTTGCGCGAGCTCTCTGACCTCGCCGATCAACTAGTGGTGAAGCGCCTACAGGGTGCGCCGGGCGTCGGCAATATCGAATTGTCTGGTGATGTCGGTCGCGAGCTCGCGATCAACCTTCGCCCCGAGAAGATGGCTGCCTACGGTATCGGTGTTAACGAAGTTATCAACGCACTTCGCACCGAGAACCAGAACATCCCGGCGGGCGCACTCGTTTCAGACACCAGCGAGCGCATGGTGCGCGTGCAGGGCAAGATTCGCAATGCCGACGACTTCAGCCGGATCATCGTCGCACGCCGCGGTGGCTCGGGGGGAATCACCGCAACGGGTGCGACCAGCACCAACAGCTCCAATGCGATCACGCTCGGCCAAATCGCCGATGTGCGCGACGCCCAGCGCGAGGAGACGTCAATCTCGACACGCGATGGCAAGCGCGCCATCTCAATCAACATCCGCAAAACGCGTGGCGCCAACACCATCGAAATGGCTGACGGTGTGCGTAAGCAAGTGGCGGAACTCAAGAAGTCGCTGCCGTCCGATATCAAGCTCGATATCACCTTCGACCGCTCAGAGTTCATCAAGAACGGGGTAGATAACGTCAAGCACACCATCCTTGAGGGTGCGTTGCTGACGGTGCTCATCGTGTTCTTCTTCTTGCACTCCTGGCGCTCTACCGTCATTACCGGTCTCACGCTGCCGATTTCGATTTTTGCATCGTTCATCGCCTTGTATGCGATGGGTTTCACCATCAACTTCATGACCCTGCTGGCCATGTCGTTATCTATCGGCATCTTGATTGACGACGCCATCGTGGTGCGCGAGAACATCGTCCGCCACTTGGCAATGGGCAAGACACACCGTCAGGCCGCGTTCGAGGCAACAAACGAAATTGGCCTCGCGGTGATGGCGACGACGTTCACCATCGTTGCGGTGTTCTTGCCGGTCGCGTTCATGGGCGGCATCATCGGCAAGTTCTTCCTCCAGTTCGGCATCACGGTTGTCGTTGCGGTAATGGTCTCGCTGTTCGTATCATTCACGCTCGATCCAATGCTGTCGTCGGTCTGGCACGACCCAAAATCGAAGTGGATGGAGCGCGGCGCCGTTAAGTGGCTGCTTGATAAGCAGGAAGCGGGCATGAACTGGTTGCACGCCCACTACGACACATGGTTGCGTTGGTCGCTACGTAAACGCAAAACCACACTTGCCATCGCAGCGACAACATTCTTTGGTTCGTTTGCACTAGTACCCTTTATCGGCTCCGAATTCGTACCGCAGGAGGACAACAACTGGACCAGCGTGCAAATCCAAACGCCTATCGGCTCGTCGTTGAGCTACACCAACTCCAAGGCCGAACAAGTTGAAGAGGCGCTCCGCGATTTCCCCGAAATCAAATCGATCTCGAAGAATGTCTTCAAGAACAATGCTTGGTTTGAACTACAACTGACACCCAAAGAGACGCGCAAGCGCTCGCAGAAGGAACTCGACGATGCGATTCGTACGCGCTTGAATCGGATCGCTGGCTTGGAGATCAACATCGGCTTCAACCGACCCATTCAAGTTTTTGTGATGGGTCCTGACATCAAGGAACTCGACCGCATCTCGCAAGAAGTCATGACCAAGATGAAGGCGGTCAAAGGCATGGTCGATGTGGAGTCAACCTTTAAGCCGACGAATCCTTCGCTGGACATCAAGGTGAATCGCGAGTTGGCTTCCGACCTGGGCGTGTCGATGAATGAAATCGGCGTGACTACCCGTGCATTGATCGCCGGCGAGCCTGTGGGTCAATGGGAAGGACCAGACGGCGAGAACCACCAAATCATGGTGCGTTTGCCGCGCAGCGAGCGCAGCAGCATCAGCGACTTAGACAAAATTTATGTGCGTGCCAATGGTGTGAATAGCGATGGCACGCCGCGCATGGTGCCGCTGCGCCAAGTTGCTGACTTCGAACCTTCTCTCTCTGAGCGCCGTATCGATCGCCGCAACTTGCAGCGCCAGATCCGCATCATGGCCGGTGTGGCCAACAACGTCAGCGCGGGCGATATGTCGGCCGAGGTCAAGAAGATTACCGAGTCGATTACCCTGCCCCCTAGCTATCGCTTCCAGTTCGGCGG
Organism: Nitrosomonadaceae bacterium; assembly: GCA_021300055.1. GTDB lineage: Bacteria > Pseudomonadota > Gammaproteobacteria > Burkholderiales > Usitatibacteraceae > UKL13-2. The sequence goes on from JAJTHU010000035.1 coordinate 5,591, forward strand.
TTCCACGCAGGACATGGCTGAGTCCTTGGGATACGCGGTTGCTGCACTCGCACTCGGCGTGATCTTCATTTACTTCATCCTCGCATCGCAGTTCGGCAGCTTCTTGCAGCCTATCGCCATCATGGCGTCGCTGCCGTTATCGCTGATCGGTGTTTTCCTCGCCTTGCTGGTATTCAAGACAACACTCAATCTGTTTAGTGTGATCGGCTTCATCATGCTGATGGGCCTCGTTACGAAGAACGCGATCTTGCTCGTGGACTTCACGAACCAAGGCATTCGCGAAGGTAAATCACGAGAGGAAGCCATTCTCGCGGCAGGCCAAGTTCGTCTGCGTCCGATCCTTATGACCACAACTGCGATGATCTTCGGCATGCTTCCGCTGGCACTTGCCTTCGGCGCGGGCTCCGAGCAGCAGTCGCCAATGGCACACGCGGTGATCGGCGGCATCATCACCTCGACCATCATGACATTGGTGGTTGTTCCGGTGCTGTACACCTACATGGATGCGTGGGGTGCCAAAGCATCGGCATGGTTTGCACGCAGTGCTCCGCCTGAGCATCGTACGCCAGAGGCATCCGGTTCAGCGGGTGGCTCGATCGAACCGGTATATCAGCGCAAAGAAGACTGACGCGCTAGGGCAGCTGACAAAGTCAGCTGCCGGTCTTGTCCTGGTCGAGTCCGTCAGCGACCTAGCGGATTTTTTGGATGGCGGCGAGTCGCTGACTGCGCGTCAGCATCGCGAATTCTTACTCAGCTTTGGGGGAAGCCGTGCAGCGATTTCGCCCTGAGCGCTTGGCCGCGTAGAGCGCCTCGTCGGCTCGAGAGACCAAGCCGCCAATTTCCTCCAGCCGCGCCCGGTCCAGCTCTGCGACACCAGCACTCACCGTCACTGGGATCGCGGGCTCGTCCTTCCCTGTCTTGAAAATGAACGCTGCGTTTTCCACGGCACGGCGGACACGCTCCGCGAGCGCCAAGGCCTCGTCCGAGGTCGTATTGGGCAAGAGCACACAAAATTCCTCGCCGCCATAGCGAACGAAGAGGTCTTCTTGTCGCAGACAGAAGCGCGTGATCTCGACGAAGCGCTTCAACACAAAGTCGCCCGCGAGGTGACCATGCCGATCGTTAATCACTTTGAAGTGGTCGAGATCCAACATGACCAACGCCAGCGGTGTGTCGGCACGACGGCTGCGCGCGATTTCCTTCTCAGCCAATTCCAAGAACGTCCGGCGATTGAATACGCCTGTCAGCGGGTCGGTCACCGCAAGTTGGTTGGCCGCATCTTCAGCACGGTCTTTCTGTAGAACCAAGAAGCCGACCGATGTCAGGATAAGCACGCCAAACGACATGAACATGCCGATTTCAAGAAGACTGGTAGTGGACTGTGCGCCGCCAGCACTATCGGGCAACACGATGACTGGCAGCGCGCGTACCAAAAACGCCAATGAGCCAAATGCATAGCCGACGACAATCAAACGCAAGCCCGCTGATTTCATGCCGGACCCGAGATAGGACGCGAGTAACGCCATCACCACGTAGCCGACGCCGAAAAAGACACCCGCGAAGATAGACAAGGTGTTCGCGCTCGTCGCAGCAAGTCCGAACAGCACGGCAACGAGGAACGCGGGCAAAAAGTGCCACCAACGGTTAAGTGTGCGCCCAAAGAACTGAAACAGCGCGGCGGCTTGGAGCGTTAGAAACGTTGCCAAGACGGCGTGCGCGATCACGTGATAGAACACAAGTTGGGACGCCGCAGAGATCAGGAGCAGCGAATAAGCTGCTGCCTGCACCACCATTGACGCCAGCCACAGCCACAGCCCGTCGCGCGATTGGCGCAACGGCGTGCTGATGGCCGCACTCAAACTCACCGCGAGGATAAGGCACGCGGCGAGATTCATAACGAGGATGGTTTTGACTTCAAACATGCTAGGCAATCTAGCACCGGCATGGCCCATTCGCATCGGGGTAAACCCCGGTAATTCGACGAGAGGCACAGCGCGCGGGGTGAGCGGTCAAAATCGCGCGCGACGTTTGTAAACAATTGTCGACACGGTCTCGCCCAGCGCCATCGCTGCGCGCTTGGTGGATCAGAAGCCGACGGCGTGACCGTCCTTGCGGTGATCCGATCCGGCAACGTAGCCAAGGGGCGTACGCCACACCAGCTGGGCGCCCCCGAAGGCGAAGTTCACCGCCTCTGCAACGGCGAGACGATGCCCGCGCGAGGTGAGCGCCGCACCGATAGAGGTAGCGAGAGCTGGCTCAAGTCCGATCGTGCCATCTGCGTTTACGATCCAGCGCGCAGCATCTGACGCCGTTTGCGGGTTCTGGCCGTAGTCATGGATGCGCGTCACCATCTGCACGTGACCTTGCGGCTGCATATGTCCACCCATCACACCGAACGCCATTAGTGGCTGTCCACTCGTGTCGGTGAGAAACGCAGGGATGATGGTCTGATACGGACGCTTCTTTGGGCCAACTGCATTTGGGTGACCTGCCGTCCGCACAAAGCCATGACCGCGGTTTTGCAAGCTGATACCTGTACCACGCACCACCACACCTGAACCAAAGCCCATGTAGTTCGACTGAATGAGACTAATCATCATCCCAGAGGCATCGGCGGCACAGAGATAAATCGTACCTCCCTCCGTTGGGAAGCCGTGCGTCGGGTTCCCGGCACGCGACATATCGATTAATGCTGCGCGCTCACGCAAATACTGTGGGGCGAGTAGCGCAGCGGTCGGCACATCCATTGTGGTGGGATCGCTGATGTAACGATACGCATCGGCGAAGGCGAGCTTCATCGCTTCGATCTGCAGATGCACGCTATCGATCGAGTCGACTGGATACTGCTTCAGATCAAATTCGCGAAGGATGCCGAGACAAATGAGTGCCGCGAGACCTTGCCCATTGGGCGGAATCTCGTGCAATCGAACATTGCGGTAATCGAGATGAATCAGGTCCACCCAATCCGCGCGGTGCTCGGCAAAGTCAGATAAGGCGTGCACGCCGCCAAGCGCCGCCGCGTGCGCAACCATCTTGGTTGCGAGCGCGCCGCGATAAAAACTTTCGCCCTGCGTTTCAGCGATCTCGGCCAGCGTATCCGCCTGATCCTTATAGACCCAGTGCTCACCTGCACTGGGGGCACGGCCATCGCGAACAAACTCGCGTTGAAAATCAGGCTCGCGGATCATCTCGGCCTGGCGCGCCCAACTTGCGGCTGTTATCGGCGACACCAAGTGGCCTTCACGAGCGTAGCGAATTGCCGGCTCCAGCACACGCGACAGTGGAAGTTTGCCAAACCGATTTGCCAGCGCCATCCACTGCGAGACCGCACCGGGAATGGTCACCGTATCGATGCCACGCTCCGGCATGCGCTCGCTAGCGCCGTACTTGCGCTTGAAGTATTCGGGTGTCCACGCGGCGGGGGCACGGCCAGAGGCATTCAATCCGTGCAGTTCCTTCCCATCCCAGACGATGGAAAAACCATCCGACCCAATACCGTTCGAGGTTGGCTCCACAACCGTTAGGGTCGCAGCTGTAGCGATCGCCGCATCGACTGCGTTGCCGCCCTCCGCCAACATCTGAAGGCCGGCTTGTGCGGCGAGCGGCTGCGAGGTTGCGACCACATTGCGCGCCATCACGGGCATGCGTTGTGACGGATACGGGAATTCGTAACCGAACATATTCTGGTTGAACGACATGCTCATCCCGTGCTGTTAGGGTTGCTCTGGGCCGATAGCTGCTTTATCGCGCGCTCGTACTCCCAAAGTTCTTCCTCGTAAATGTCCATCACACAAGGAATACACCCCGTGCCACAGCACTCGTGTGGCTCGGGCTTGCGCGGCGGCTTGGGTAACGCAGGAGAAGGCTCGGGCTGGGGCTGAGTTTCGGCGGTCATGCTCGCATTTTACGCGAGCGAAATTCAGCCCACTGGGCGTGGGGCACGGGAGACCAACTAGCTAGCGCTCGTCAGCCCCTTACCAGAGGCGCGGCCGACGCGGGGTTAATGCAGATCGTCAATCCTCGACAAACGCCTCTTCGCGCTTCTTGCGAATCGCGGGCAACATGATGATGACCAGCAGCAGCAGCGCGATCCCAAGCAGTGTCGCTGACAACGGGCGATTGATGAACGTCATCGGATCGCCACGTGACAGCAGCATTGCGCGACGGAGATTCTCTTCCATCATCGGCCCAAGGATGAAGCCGAGCAGCAGCGGCGCGGGTTCGCACTCAAGCTTGATGAAGATGTAGCCGATCATGCCAAACGCCGCTGTAACAACAACATCGAACGGGCTATTCGACAGAGAGTACACACCGATACAGCAGAACACCAAGATGGCGGGGTATAGCAAGCGATATGGAACCGTCAACAATTTGATCCACATACCAATGAGCGGCAAGTTGAGGATGACGAGCATCAAGTTGCCGATCCACATCGAAACGATCATGCCCCAGAACAATCCGGGCTTGTCGGTCATCACTTGCGGTCCCGGCTGAATTCCCTGGATGATCATCGCCCCGACCATCAGTGCCATCACCGGGTTGGGCGGGATACCGAGCGTCAGCAGAGGAATAAACGATGTCTGCGCTGCGGCGTTGTTTGCCGATTCGGGCGCAGCCACACCACGGATATCACCCTTGCCGAACTGCGATGCGTCCTTAGCAATTTTCTTCTCTAGCGTATACGCAGAAAACGAACCCAGAACCGCGCCACCGCCAGGAAGGATGCCCAACAACGAACCTAGGGCCGTACCGCGCAACACTGCAGGCGCTGCGTCCTTGATATCTTGTTTGGTTGGCAGCAGGTTCTTGACCTTGTTGACGAATATTTCGCGCTCCTCGCCTTGCTCAAGATTCTTGATGATCTCTGCAAAACCAAACACCCCCATGGCCACCGCGACGAACCCGATCCCGTCCGACAGCTCCGGAATTGAGAAATTGAAACGCGCCATGCCCGAGTTGACGTCCGTGCCGACAAGACCCAACAGCAAACCGAGCAGGATCATGCCGATTGCCTTGATGACCGAGCCGTGCGCAAGAACAACTGCGGCAATCAGACCAAGTGTCATTAGCGAAAAATATTCGGCCGGGCCGAATTTGAATGCGATCTGAGCGAGCGGCGGCGCCGCGACGGCGAGCAAAACGGTAGCGACTGTGCCTGCAAAAAACGACCCCAGAGCCGCGATGCCAAGCGCGGCCCCAGCACGCCCTTTGCGCGCCATTTGGTAGCCATCTAGGGCGGTTACAACACTCGACGATTCGCCAGGCAGATTGACGAGAATCGCGGTGGTCGAGCCCCCGTACTGCGCGCCGTAATAGATGCCCGCCAGCATAATGAGCGCCAACTCAGGCTTGAGCGTGAACGTGGCAGGCAACAGCATCGCAATAGTTGCCACCGGGCCGATGCCCGGAAGAACGCCGATAAGCGTGCCTAGCAAGCATCCGAGCAAACAATAGAAAAGTGCTTCAGGCGTGAACGCAACCGAAAGACCTAACGAGAGATTCGCGATCAGTGATTCCATGTCTCCCCCATTAGCCGATGAATGCAGGCCAGATCGGGAACGGCAACTTCAAGCCATACACGAACACTGCGACCGAACCAACCGCTAGGATCACGCCAGCGATCAACTGCTCTTTAAGCTTGAACTCGTGTCCGCCAAACGAAGAGAGGAGCACCAACACGATGATGGCGAGCGCAAGACCGATGTGCTTTACCGTAAGCCCAAATACGATCACCGCACCCAGAATCCAAAAAATTGGCTTCCAAGCAAACTTGCTGACGGGGCCCCCGTCAGACAGAAACGACTTCACGCAGATGAAAACACCGAGCGCGCCCAGCACCAACCCGAGGTAGTACGGGAAGAAGCCGGGGCCCATGCGCCGACTATCTCCCATCGGATATTCGAAGTGCTTAACCACGTAGGCGAATGCAAACCCGATTAGGGCAAACATGACGCCAGCCCAAAAGTCTTTGGGATTGCGCAACCGCATGAGTTCTCCTCCATCTGTGCGTAGGGCCGTGCAGCCTTGGGTCTGTCACGACGTGGGTACCACGGCGCGTGCAAGGTCTGCGAGGATCGCGCAGACTGCCGCTTTGTTATGAGGCCGATTGTACCCGCAGTTGAGTTTGCTTCGCCAGTCTGACGTTCGGCTGACCACATGCTCAGATGCGCTCCCGCCGTGCGCGCCACGCATAATGCACCGCAATGAGTCATTCGAATAACACCGTCTCGCTTCGCGATGCGCCCGCGTGGCTATCGATCGCACCGGCCGCGTTTGTCTTCTTGTGGAGTACGGGGTTCGTCGGGATGCGCTTCGGGACCCCATTTGCCGAGCCTTTTACGTTCATGGCTTGGCGTATGTTGCTCGTCGTGGCGTTACTCGGCACTGCGGCCATTGTTTTTCGTGCGCCCTGGCCCAAGGGCACGAACATACTGCACTGCATCATTGCGGGTCTACTGGTGCACGCCTGCTACCTCTCGGGCGTGCTGTATGCAATTCGTCTCGGCATGCCGTTGGGTTACGTTGCACTCATCGCCGGATTGCAACCGATACTCACCGCAGTCATTGGCGGGGTCTGGTTGGTAGAGCGTCTCACACCACGCCAGTGGCTCGGTATGGGGCTTGGCATTGCGGGCGTCATCTTGGTGGTGACGAGCAAGCATATCGGTGGCAGCGTCTCATTTGCAGCGCTTGCGTGTGCCGCCGTTGGCTTGCTCGGCATCACGTTCGGCACGCTTTACCAAAAGCGCTTCTGCACCGACATCGACTTGCGCACCGGCGGCGTGTGGCAGTTCAGCGCCACGGGCATCGCCCTCACCCTACTTGCCTTTGCGTTTGAGTCTCGAGAGGTGTCTTGGACCCCGCAATTCATCGGCGCGCTACTGTGGTTAGTGGTTGCGCTGTCCATCGGCGCGATCTCCCTCTTGTACGTGATGATTCGACACGGCCAGACCGCGAGTGTGACCAGCCTGTTCTTCTTGACACCTGCTGTGACGGCCGTGATGGCTTGGCTGCTTTTTAGCGAGGCCCTTCCGTTGCTCGCCATCGTAGGTCTGGCAGCCTCGGGGGCTGGTGTCTATTTGGTCATGAAAAAGTAAACTGCCCATTTGACGAGCTGTTTCGAGCACTTTTGCCCGAAAACGCCCGTCAATGCTTGTGTTTGTACTTGGTTACTTGCTGTTTGCTCGGCGTGTGCAGCGGGCGGACTGCTAGAATCCGAGCCATCGCGCACTGCGTTGCTGGTGCACTAGGGCGCGCAGATCGCACAGCCACCAAACATACCCCTTGGCTGGGCGGTGCTCTTTCGACCCACGTTTTGATTCTGAGGTCACCATGCGAACCGCTGAGCAACTTCTCGTCCAATACGCCGCCTACCACCGCGATCGTCGCAACATCGCGACGCACTTTGTTGGCGTCCCGGTCATTGTGTTCTCTGTGGTGCTTGCCCTCGCACAAATTTCACTGGGCGCGGTGCACCTCGCTTGGGTCGGCATCGCGCTTGCTTCCGCTTGGTACATTTACCTCGATCGCACGCTCGGCGTTTGGATGTTGGCGTTCCTCGCATTGTGCGGCGCCGTCGCCTCCATCATCAGTGCAAAGACGGGCGTTGGACTGGCACTTGTTATTGCGCTTGCGCTTTTCGTCGTCGGCTGGATCGCACAGTTCATCGGTCACAAGTACGAAGGAATGAAGCCTGCGTTTGTTGATGACCTGATCGGCCTACTCGTTGGCCCCTTGTTTGTCACGTCGGAGGTGCTGTTCATACTCGGCATGAAACGTGAATTACAGCAGGCGATTGAGGCGCGGGTCGGCCCCACGATGGCTGCACGAGATGGCAAGCCCATCGGCCCGGCGTCATCCATGCACGCCTAAACCATTCGCCGCCTCCTGCCTTCAAAGGGCTCTAGCATGCCTAATCGCCCCACACTTGCTTCTCGCCCATCCGAAAATGAGGCTCAGAGTTCCGAATCAGAGTTGGGCATCTACGAAGTCGCGCGTCGCGAGCTCACTACCGTTCGCGACTTACTGCGGTTCGCGGTCAGCCAGTTCACGGAGCAAAAGCTCTTCTTCGGGCACGGCTCAGCAACAGCGTTTGACGAAGCGGTCTACCTTGTCCTGCACACGCTGCACTTGCCGCTGGACCAACTCGAGCCATTCTTGGATGCGCGCCTCACCTCTGCTGAGCGCGATGCCGTACTCGGGATCATCGAACGACGAGTGCGCGAACGCGTTCCCGCCGCGTATCTCACGCACGAGGCGTGGCTAGGCGATTACAAGTTCTATGTCGACAAACGTGTCATCGTGCCCCGCAGCTTCATCGCGGAGTTACTACGAGATGATCTAGCGCCTTGGGTTGAGAACCCGCGCGCAGTCGGTCGCGTGCTCGACTTGTGTACTGGTTCGGGGTGCCTAGCTATCCTAGCAGCGCTCTCGTTTCCCCACGCAACGGTCGATGCTGTCGATGTATCTCTCGATGCGCTAGAAGTCGCCAAGAAAAACGTACGCGACTATGGCCTCGAGAACCGCATCAATCTTGTCGCTTCAGATCTGTACGAATCGCTCGGTGCCAAGCACTACGACATCATTCTGACCAACCCCCCTTACGTCACTGGCGAGTCGATGGCGCGCTTGCCCGAGGAGTACCGGCGAGAGCCTGAGATTGCACTCGCGTCAGGCGAAGATGGCCTCGATCACATACGCACCATCATGGAATTCGCCACGCGGCACTTGTATGCCAACGGCATTATCGTCGTCGAGGTTGGCTTTAATCGAGAGGGTGTCGAACAGGCATTCCCCAAGATTCCACTCACGTGGGCAGAAACGAGTGTCGGCGACGAGGTGGTGTTTATTGTCGACCGCGAAACACTGGTCGCTAATCAGTAGCTGCTGCGACCCCGGCTAGCGCACGCTAGCGATTGCCGATGTTGTCGTCGTCAAAATCCGGTGGCCGCACACCCGCGGTGTTACCACGCTCTTTGTTTTCAGCGCGCTCTTTGCTGTCAGCCCGCTCACCGCGATTGCCGCGATTCGATTCGTTTCCTTGCGCTGCATCTGGTGTAGATGCACCCTCCGCACGCCCACTGCGTCCGCGACGGCGGCGCGAGCGCTTTGACCGCTGAGTGTTGGATCCGCTTGGGCCATTTGTGCCTTGCGCGTCAGAGTCAGCGCGAGCTGCAACGGGTGCGCCGTCGGTTGTACTCGCACCCCCGGCTCTCGCAATTGCGTTCGATGCGCTTGATGCACCGTCACGATCCGCGCGGCCTTTGCCGCGCTTGAATCGGCGATTGCGACTCCGCCGCGGCGCATTCTGGCCGTCCTCGCTTGTGCCTGGGGCGCGCATCACTCCGTCGGGCGATAGCGAAGCGTCCTCTTGGCTCTCGCCAGCAACGGGGGCAATGCCTGCACGCAAATCACCAGCCCCATGTTTGCTGCGCCCTTTGCGGCCGCGACGTCGCCGGTCGTTGCGACCTTCCGAGCTGCTGCCTTCGAGCCGAGGTTGCGCGGCGCCGAGCTCATCGACCGCAGCCACCGCGTCCGGATAACCATCATCCGCGAGCGGATCAAAGTCACGCCCAGGAGCAGCTTGTCGTGGGTGCGGCGCAGATGGCGCTGCGGCGAGCGTCGGCAGTTGCCCGATACGTCCTTCGACTTCCATTCCTACCCACTTGAGTACCGCACGTACCTGCGAAGGGTCGAGTTCCATCATGCGGCCGCGGGTAAGGCGCGGCGGCAAACCGATCTTGCCGAAACGTACGCGCATGAGTCGCGACACCGTGAGTCCCACGGCCTCGAACATCTTGCGCACTTCGCGGTTGCGCCCCTCGCGGAGCACCACGTGGTACCACTGGTTCACACCCTCACCACCGCGCTTTTCGATGCGATCAAACTTTGCGGGCCGCTCATCTGCAGCTGGATCAATCACATCATCCGTGTCGTCAGCATCTTCATCGTCTTCATCGCGCGGTTCAGCGGCAATGCTGACACCGTCCAGCAAACGCTGTGTTTGCTCTTCGGTGAGTTCACCTAGCAATCGCACCGCATACTCACGTTCAACTTCATAGCGTGGATGCATCAGCCGATTAGCGAGCTCGCCGCTGGTCGTGAAGATCAGCAGGCCCGAGGTATTGATGTCGAGCCGACCGACGGACATCCACTTGCCGGTCTCGACGCGCGGTAGGTTGTCGAATACCGTCACCCGATTGCCAGGATCGCTGGTGGTGACAATCTCGCCCTCTGGCTTGTGATAGAGAAGCACACGCGGCAACTCTTCGCCGAATTTAAGTTTTACCGGGCGATGATCAATCATCACCGCGTCAGCTGGCGAGACACTCGTGCCCGTCGTCGCGACGATGCCGTTCACCATGACGCGGCCCGATTGAATCAAAATCTCCATGTCACGGCGCGAGCCGTGTCCCGATTGCGCGAGCACCTTGTGCAAGCGCTCGCGCTTGACCTTCGCTTCATTGGCGAGGGCCTCTGCAAACTGCCCGGACTTGGTCTCGTCCCCCCAGCGACGCAACTCGGCAACCTCAGAGATCAAGGCGGGACGCGCCGCCCCACCGCGCACCGTCGCCGGCGCGGGCGCCTTGCGGAACGGTGTGTTCTTTCCCCCACGGTTGCGGCGCGCCTTCTTCGCGTGCCCTGTATTGCCCAAGTCGCTGCGATTACCGTCACCAACAGGTCCGGCAAAGCCAGGTAAGGTGTTACCAACAGACTCGGGATTGCTTATAGCTGGCCTGCCCCGCGCGCCGCCACGCCCGCGCTTGCCTGCTGCGCCCGGACCACCAACACGGTTGCCCGCATTTTCGCCAGCTGCGCCGCGGCGTCCGCGACCAGCGCCTTCGACGCGATTGCCTCGTTCTGCGCGTGGTCCTGCTTTACCACGACGTGGGTTGGCTCGACCGCGCTTGTTGCCGTCCAAGACCGCACCATCCTTGGCTGTCCGACTACGCCCTCGTTTCTTTTTGCCACGGCCCGAAGGGTCGATCGCCTCGATGACCTCTTTTTCCTCACCAATGTAGCGACCATCGACATAGCCGCGCGCGGCAACGCGAATGACGACTTTCTTACTCATGGTGAGGTTCCGCCAGGCGTTTCGTTGGACGATGCAGCGTCGGTCGACTCATCATGGGTAGCTGAATCGCCCGCGTCTGATCCGGAGGATTCCGCCACACTTTCGATGCCAGGGTCAGCGGCATCGCTCGACACCTCTAGACCCGGCAAGTCAGGTGACTCGCTGAGTCGTAAGGCGGCACCGGCTTGAGTCATGTCTAGCGTTGCTTGTAGCTCGTGGAGAGGTGGCAACTCATCTAACGAACGTAGATTTAGGTCGTCCAAGAAGTGTTTGGTTGTCGCAAATAAAGCTGGGCGGCCGACCGTTTCGCGGTGACCAATTTCGTCAATCCAACCTCGATCCTCAAGCGTCTTGAGGATGTGCGGGCTCACGGCTACGCCACGAATGTCTTCGATGTCTGCGCGTGTAACTGGCTGACGATAGGCGATGATGGCGAGCGTTTCGAGCACCGCGCGTGAATACTTCAGCGGCTTGTCGTTGCTCAGGCGGTCAAGATACTTTTGGTACTCTGGCCGAACGCGAAAACGATATCCGCCTGCGACCACGGCAAGCTCGACACTTCGCGATGCCCACTCGCCGCGTAATTCTTCTAGGAGAGTTCTGATTAGGTCAGCGTTGATCTGCCCCTCGAACAAGCGCCGCAATTCGTTAACCTGCATCGGCTCTGACGCGGCCATCAACGCGGCCTCGAGCGCGCGCTTGATCTCGTTAGCATCGATCGGTGTGTCGAAGGCCTGCGCCTCGGCGCTCACGTCGGACGACCCAAGCTCGGCGAGTGGCATTGCGTCGGCGCTCGGACCGTCGGTGGGCGACTCAAGATCAGCGGTGGCAGGTTCGGTGTGCATCATTAAGAACTCTCAACAAAAATCTGTTCATTCATTGGGCGACGCTGTGCGCGCGGCGTCGCGGCAACGCATCAGGTCGGCTCAAGCGGTGGCATCTCGGCGCGGCGCATACGCACATAGATTGGCTCGAGCGGGGCAGTCTGCGTGATCTCAATAAGCGACTCACGCGCAAGCTCTAGGACCGCGAGAAAACTCACGACCACGACTGCCACGCCTTCTTCAGGCTGAAACAGCTGGTCGAATGGAACAAAGTCCTGCCCGCCCTCAGCGTTTAGCGATGCGCCAAGGACACGCAGAATCCGGCTCATGTGCGAGCGTACCGATAACTCTTCGCGCGAAACGCGGTGTTTCTGCGTCGCCCTAGCCCGCGCCAAAATGGTACGCCATGCGTCCGTGAGTTCGCTCGGCAACACTGTTGGGACACGCTTGACCAAGCTCTGCTCGACCAACACATCGACGACTGAAAAGTCGCGCCCTTTGCGCGGCATCGAGTCGATCGCGTGTGCAGCGGCTTTCATCTGCTCGTACTCCAGTAGACGGCGCACGAGTTCCGCACGTGGGTCTTCCGGCTCCGCCTCCTCCTCGCGTGGCGGGCGAGGCAACAACATCCGGGACTTGATCTCGATGAGCAACGCTGCCATCAGCAGGTACTCGGCTGCGAGTTCAAGCTGACCATCGCGCATTGCCTCAATGTAGGTGAGGTACTGCCGCGTCAAATCCGCCATCGGGATATCGAGGATATCCAACGAATGCTTGCGAATGAGATAGAGAAGGAGATCTAGCGGCCCCTCAAACTGCTCAAGCACGACCGAAAGCGCATCGGGCGGGATAAACAAGTCGTTGGGAAGCTCAGTGATGACTTCACCACGAATCTTCGCAACGGGCATCTCCATACCAAGCGACGGCTGCGGCACGTCCTGCCTGTCGTTGTCTACGACCAACTCGACGCTCATCGGCGCGTCGCTCCGTTAACAGATGAATGAATCGCGCGCGACATCATCAGTACTCCAAGCCCATTGCTTCGCGTACGTCGCGCATGGTGTCTTCCGCGGCAGCGCGAGCCTTTTCGCAGCCATCGGCAATGATATTTTTGATAAGCGTAGGATCTTCCTCGAACGGCGCCGAACGCTCTTGCATTGGCTTCAGTTCAGCCACAATCTGATCGATGACGGGCTGCTTGCATTCCAAGCAACCGATGCCAGCAGAGCGGCAGCCATTCACGACCCATTCTCTGGTGTCGTCACTCGAATAGACCTTATGCAATTGCCAGACTGGGCACTTCTCGGGATCCCCCGGATCCGTACGCCGCACCCGCGCCGGATCCGTTGGCATCTTGCGTACTTTGTCAGCAACGGCCTGCGGCGTGTCGCGGATGTCGATCGTGTTACCGTAGCTCTTGGACATCTTCTGACCATCGAGCCCGACCATTTTGGCAACCGGCGTGAGCAAAGCCTCAGGCTCGGGGAGAATCACCTTGCCGCCGCCCTCGAGGTAGCCAAACAGACGTTCACGATCACCCATCGACAAGTTTTGCGTGTCGCTTAGTAGTTCCCTAGCTTGGTCAAGCGCAGTCTCATCGCCATCTTGCTGAAAGCGCGTGCGCAAACTCGAGTACAGCTTGGCCTTTTTAGAGCCAAGTTTTTTTACGGCGGCTTCTGCCTTCTCTTCAAACCCCTTTTCTTTGCCGAAAAGATGGTTGAAGCGCCGCGCGATTTCGCGCGTAATTTCGATGTGCGGCACCTGATCCTCGCCTACCGGCACGCGATTCGCGCGATAAATGAGGATGTCCGCCGCCTGCATCAAAGGATAGCCGAGGAACCCATAGGTCGTCAGGTCGCGCCCGAACTGGCCTTGTTTTTCGACTTGATCCTTATACGTCGGCACACGCTCAAGCCACGATAGGGGCGTGAAGAACGACATCAGCAGCGTCAACTCAGCGTGTTGCGGTACCTTGCTCTGCACGAACATAGTTGCCTGAGAGGGGTCAATACCAGCAGCAATCCAATCGATCACCGTGTCGTAGGTGTACTGCTCAATTACCTCTGGTGTCTCGTAGTGCGTCGTCAGGGCGTGCCAGTCCGCCACGAAGAAGAAGCACGGGAACTCGTTCTGTAGGCGCGCCCAGTTTTTCAGCGCGCCGTGGTAGTGGCCCAAATGGAGGCGGCCGGTAGGGCGCATACCGGACAAAACGCGATCAGGAAACATAAAGCGACATAGGGGTCAAGGTGTCATCCAACAGCAGCAAACCACACGGGGCGCCGGGCTGAAAATAGCGAATGGGGCGCGGCTCACAGACCGACGCAGCAACCTCAGGAAAGCTTCGTAACCAGAGACAGGGGTTTGCCGCGCGACGCCGGGGAAGGGTTCGATGAGCGGCAGGTCATGCTGGGGCGGGATGAGATCTAAGAAGCAACAGGGTCTAACGCGCGACTGCCGCGCGAACCGGAGCATTCAGCACTATCTCAAGCCCAAGACGGAGTATACCGCGTCCATTGTGCCGCCGACTAGCGGCCAAAGTACCCACCCGAGCACCCCGCTGAGCATGAGCGCAATCAAGATGAACATGCCGTACGGCTCGGTGCGCGCGAATACGTTCGCCGCACGGGACGGCAACAGGCCCACTAAGATACGCCCGCCATCAAGGGGCAACAGCGGAAACAGGTTGAAAATCATAAGCAGCGCGTTGACGAAAATCCCGGCCTTCGCCACAAGCTCAAGGTAGATGAGCGGCAGCGTTTCGGGCCCCATGCCCGCTAGTTTGCCAATCACGGCCCAAGCAAGCATCATGGCAAGGTTTGCTCCCGGTCCAGCAGCGGCAACCCAAATCATGTCGCGCTTGGGGTTGCGCAGCGCGTCAAAATTGACCGGCACCGGCTTCGCCGCACCGAAGACAAACGGCGTCAGCAGCAGTGTCAGCAAAGGCACGACGATTGTCCAAACCGGATCGATGTGCTTAAGCGGATTGAGCGTCATGCGCCCCAGCATGTAGGCCGTGGCATCCCCAAAGCGCTTCGCCGCAAAAGCATGAGCCGCCTCGTGCACAGTAATTGCGAAAATCAGCGGAATCGCAAACACCGTGATCTTCTGGACGAAATCCAAAGTCATTACATCACTCCTGTTCGGCGAGGCCGAACGCTGAGATATCGCCCTTGCCGTGGCGAACAAGCGTTGGCATATCAGTCGACAGATCGATCACAGTGGTTGGCTCAATGCCGCACGCGCCGCCATCGAGAATGAGGTCCAGCTGGTGCTCCAGAGCGTCGCGAATCTCAAACGCGTCATTAAGTGGTTGCGTTTGTCCCGGCAGAATCAACGTGGAGGACAAGAGCGGTTCCCGCAACTCGGCCAACAGCATGCTTGCTACCGGATGCAGCGGGACTCGGACACCGATCGTCGCGCGTTTAGGATGCGCCAAACGGCGCGGAAGCTCGCGCGTCGCCTTAAGGATAAAGGTGTAAGCACCGGGAGTATGCGCTCTCAGCCAGCGGTACTGCGCGTTGTCGACCTTCGCATAGTTCCCGATGTCAGACAGATCACGACAAACAAGTGTGAAATGGTGGCGCTCATCGACTTGGCGAATCCGGCGAATGCGTTCCATCGCGGCCTTGTCGCCGATATGACAACCGAGCGCATAGCATGAGTCGGTTGGGTAGGCAATCACGCCGCCACTACGAACGATTTCTGCGGCGCGCTTAATGAGGCGAAGTTCCGGATGCGTCGGGTGGAGCGTAAAGAACTGACTCAATGCACGGCTCCGCCATTCTGCTGCGGCTGACCTGGCACCGGTTCGAGCAAGCCCCACACTGGCTTGAGATCGCGGTCCACGTCAGCCAGCGTGGGCAAAGTACCGGGCTCTTTCGGCGTTTCGTGCGCCGCGTGAAAGTCTGCTCCGCGCGAAGCGAACAGCCCGTGCGCCTTCGCGCGCCGCGCCACGGGCGCGTATTCGCTCGGGTCGTGGCTACCAGTAACCACTTCAACACCCTCGCCTCCCAGCGCTCG
The DNA here is from genome assembly GCA_021300055.1 of Nitrosomonadaceae bacterium. GTDB lineage: Bacteria > Pseudomonadota > Gammaproteobacteria > Burkholderiales > Usitatibacteraceae > UKL13-2. The sequence goes on from JAJTHU010000035.1 coordinate 21,509, forward strand.
GAACTCGGCAAACAGCTTATCCATGTCTGATGAGTCGAGCCTGTATCGTGCAGGGTGTGCGATGACGGCAACGCCACCTGCAGCGTGTATCCACTTAACCGCGTCAGACAAGCTCGCCCAGCGAAACGGTACATACCCCGGATTACCCGGCGTCAGAAAGCGCTTGAATGCCGCGGCAATGTCCGGCACGATCCCCCGAGCTACAAGCGCTCGCGCAAAGTGCGTGCGCCCCAGCATTTCCTTGTTTTCAGCAAACTGAAAGGCGTCGTCGAAAACATCGGGCTGACCGGCTTCGACCAGCAGTCGAGCAATCTCTCGTCCACGCGCGATGCGCCCACCGCGCACACTTGCCAAGCCCTGCACAAGTGCAGCGTTGGCTACATCGATTCCCAGTCCGACAATGTGAATGGTCGTCTCGCGCGCATCGACGTCACCCGCAGGTGACCAAGTCACTGAAATCTCGACCCCCGGGATAAACTTGAGCCCCAAACGGGCAGCGGCGAGGGCACCCGCGGCAATACCGCTTACCGTGTCATGGTCGGTGATCGCGAGCGCGTCGCAACCATTGCGCGCGGCGAGCGCGACAAGCTCTTCCGACGACAAAACACCGTCAGAGGCACTAGTATGGTTGTGTAAGTCAAAATTGAGCTTATTCATCGCCGCCGTCGCTACGGTTTAGCAGGGCTTTCCAATCGATTTCCAGCACATCGAGCAAGACGCTTCGCTCGTTGCGTTTCGCTTCTCGTCGCCGTTGCTGGAGCACGCTAACTACTCATTTTATGGCCGAAATCAAACCGATTCATTTCAGCAGCCGCTCTAGCAGCAACAATCCCGGAGGACTCCAAGCGGCTGCCGAGTTAATGCGCCGCTGCTTTGCAAGTGGCGGGGCGGCCGACCGTTCCCAGTCAGCCATTGAGATACTTGTCGCCTTTGCATCGCTTTGTGACCGTCTAGATGCCGAGTATGGTGAATCCAGCGCCCTCAACCTAATGGGCCTAGATGAAGCGCTTAACGAGGCATTGCGCAGTTGCGCCGAATTACAGGCGACCGCCGAGGCGGCTGCCTGCCAAGAGGCTGGCAACCCCGCTGACGCCATGTGTATCGGTATCGCACTTTGGGCGATGCGACACAACCAACCGATACGCGTCGCCGAACCGCTGGTGAATGCCCTCGGGCGGCGCGCAAACGCCGGAACGACGCGGCAGGACATGGCTGCAGTGTACGCCCTGATGCAGGGTGCGGTTGCCCATCTGCAAGCCACACTAGGGGCTGACCTTGAGCGGTCCAACCCCGAACGACCTTGGCGCATTTTGAACCTTAACTTCGCTATCACGGCGATCCGGACCGGCGATGAAGCCATGATCGACCACGCGTTTGCTCAACTCAATGCTGCGCTTCCCGATGAAGCAACAGGGTTTTATGAGGAAGCGCTCAGGTTGGCTTTAGCCAGCGGCCTGCCAGCCGGAATTAGCTCGCTGATCGAGTTGCAGTTGGCTGCACGACGCCAGCCGATGCAATTGCACTGAGCCGGGGCAGTCGTCCCGATCGTGAGATAATGCTAAGTTACCGATTTTGTTCAGTTTTTTGCGTGAAAACCTGGCCTCCAGTCAGCCGCAGCGAATTGCTCGGAACCCAACTCGGCATCACACTTTTTCGCTCAGACTTACCCCACCGCATGAAGTTGCTGTTTGACCTGTTCCCGGTCATTCTCTTTTTTGCCGCTTACAAGATGTACGACATCTACATTGCCACGGCTGTGGCGATCGTCGCATCGATCTTGCAAGTGGGCTACCTCTTGGCTAGGCGCCGCAAAGTTGAGCCGATGATGTGGCTTGGCCTCGGAATCATTGTGGTCGCGGGCGGGGCCACCATCGTTTTCAAGAACGAGATGTTCATCAAGTGGAAGCCGACGGTGTTGTTTGCCGCGATGGCCGCGACCATTGGCATCGCACAGTTCTGGTTTCGCAAGAATCCAATTGCCTTCGTTTTCAACAACACCATCACCGCGCCTGATCACGTTTGGCGGAAGCTGTCGATTTCTTGGATCGCCTTTTTGCTCTTCATCGCCGTGCTGAACCTTTGGTTTGCTTACTACACGTCGACGGATACATGGGTGCTATTTAAGACGTTCGGTGACATGGGATTATTCTTTGTGTTCATCGTGTTGCAGATCTTTTGGCTGCTGCCATATTTGCCTGACGATAACGCGGACGAACCCAAGAAACCGGCGGCGGAGGCGGCGACCATCGTCCATGACGCGAGTTCCGGCGGAGGAAAAGTCTGATGCTCTACGCCATCATCTGCGAAGAACTTCCCGGCGCCTTGGAGCGCCGCTTGGCCAATCGCCCTGCCCATCTAGCGCGCCTTAAGGCGCTACAAAGCGAGGGCCGGTTGATATTGGCCGGGCCACACCCAATGCTGGATAGCGAGGATCCTGGCAAAGCAGGTTTTGACGGCTCGCTCATTGTCGCCGAGTTCGCGTCACGCGAAGCGGCGATCGCGTGGGCGGCTGAGGATCCCTATGCGCAGGCGAACGTATTTTCCAAGGTAACGGTCAAACCGTTCCGTAAGGTTTTCCCCACATAATCCATGCCGACCGTTCGCGAACAGATCATTGCGCGTCTCGCCGTGTTGCAACCTGCGGTTCTTGAGGTTACCGACGATTCGGCCGCACACACATTCCACGCGGGTGCGCAAGCACACCGCGAACGCGTTGGCGACACTCCCGGCACCCACTTCGAAGTTCGCATCGTCAGCCGAGAGTTCGCCGGCATACCGCCGATCGAGCGCCATCGGCGAATCTATGCGCTGCTCGATGATCTGATCAAGACGCAAATCCACGCGTTGAAAATTGACGCTTCCGCATAACCGTTCACACACTTTCCCTGCATCTGTAACGCTGCTTTTGTCCTATCGTCACCCGATTCACTCACTGGAAGGAAGAAACAATGCAATTCAACAGAAAATCCCTCTCGCTCGCGGTCGCACTAGCTCTCTCGATTTCAATGGCAAGCCAAGCGAGTGCACAGGCTAAGGGCGAGAAAGCAGCGCCCAAAGCCGCTGCCGCAACCGCCGCCAAGTCCGACGGTCGCATCAGTGTGAACGGTGTCATCATCCCGCAGTCGTTCTTCGATGCCATGAATCGCGATCGCGAAGCATCCGGACAACCAGCGTCTGCTGAGATCACTGCCGCGATCAAGGATGAGCTGATTAACCGCGAAGTGTTGACGCAAGCCGCTTCACGGCGCGGCCTAGACAAAGACCCAGCGATCGCCGCGCAAATGCGCATGGCCGGTCAAGCAGTCCTGATTCGTGCCTACTTTGACGATTTTGCTAAGGCGAACCCTATCACTGACGCACAGCTCAAGCAGTTGTACGACGGTTTCGTATCGCAGATGGGGGACAAGGAATTCAAGGCGCGCCACATCCTCGTTGACACGGAAGATGAAGCGAAGGCGCTGATCGCGCAAATCGGACGTGGCGAGTCGTTTGAGAAACTCGCAAAAGACAAGTCCAAAGACACCGGTTCCAAAGACAACGGTGGCGATCTCGATTGGGGTCCTGCAGGCCGCTATGTCCCCGAGTTCGGCAACGCATTGCGCGTACTCCAAAAAGGCCAGCTGACGCCTAACCCGATCAAGACGCAGTTCGGTTGGCATGTCATTCGTCTCGATGACGCGCGCGACATGAAGCCGCCAAAGTTTGAAGACGTCAAAGAAAACTTCCGCCAACGTGCGCAGCAAGAGCAGATCGCTCGCTTGGTGCAGGACCTGCGTAGCAAAGCGAAGGTTGAAGAGCGGTAAGCTCATCTAGCCCGCCGGCGCGGGCCAGATGCAAAAAAGGCAGCCTCGGCTGCCTTTTTTATTTGGGGATTCCTACTGTAGCGCAAGAATCTGAGCTTGCCTAGACTTGCGCGTGAAAATGGAGTTCGCTAACGTGGACATATGACGTCACCACTTGCTCCCATTCGACTCCGACTCGCCGGCACGGGCAATTACTACCGTGTCGAGGCATCGGTATCAAGGCTTCTACCCCGTGAATTGCCGCACGTAATCGCCGCCTACACGTCGAGCTGGACCAAGCCTGAAGAGGTCGAACGCGTTGCCATTGGCAACGAATCGGGCGAGGCGTTGGTGCTGACTCTCAGTGCAGACCGAGAGTTGCCGACCACCGAGCGCCCGTCTGATGTCGCCAAACGCCTCAGCTATGCCATCTGGCAAGCGCTCGACCGCTACGTGAAGGTCACGATCGAGACGACCTACTTGGGCGAATCCCCAGATGCCCACTTCGAGTTCGGCGAATCGCAGTACTCGACGGCTTTCGGCGCCCGTTTCGAGGCCTAACGACCGACTAGCCCACCCAGCGGCGGGCGTTGGCGAACATACGTGCCCACGGGCTTTGCGATGGTGTTCCCGCCTCGTCTTCAGCGCGCCAGCTAGACGGACGCCAACTCAGGTTGACATTGAGTGTTGCTCGCTCCGGGTGCGGCATCATGATCGTGAAACGTCCATCAGTTGTGGTGAACGCGGTCATGCCGAGCGGCGACCCGTTGGGGTTAGCAGGAAAGGCCTCCGTTGGCTTGCCAACGCCATCGACAAACTCGGCCGCGCAAAGCCAACGCGCAGCGTCGCGATGCGCGTCGTCGCGAAAAACTGCACGCCCCTCACCATGCGCGGTTGGTACCGGCAGGATAGATCCCTCCATGCCCGAGAAGAACATCGACGGCGATTTGCGCAAACGAATCGCTACTGTTCGCGCCTCGTATTGCTCGCTCAGGTTGCGTTCAAAATGCGGCCAGTTTTCGGCACCGGGAATGATGGACGAAAGGTTCGACATCATTTGGCACCCGTTGCAAACCCCGAGCGCAAACGAATCCGTGCGCGCAAAGAATGCTGAAAACTGATCACGTGCGTGCGCGTTGAAAAGAATCGACTTCGCCCAGCCTTCGCCTGCACCCAGCACGTCACCATACGAGAAGCCCCCGCACGCAGCCAAGCCCTTAAAGTCTTCGAGGCGAACGCGACCGGAAAGGATGTCGCTCATGTGTACATCTATGGCTTCAAACCCAGCACGGGTGAAGGCATGCGCCATCTCCACCTGCCCATTGACGCCCTGCTCGCGCAGAATCGCAACCCGCGGTGGCGTGGCGCGCGACACGTAAGGTGCCGCGACATCTTCGGTTGCGTCGAACATCAGTTCTGCAGGCACTGCCGTGATCGCGCCGCCCTTCTGGAGCAAGCCATCGTATTCTTGCTGTGCGGTGTTCGGGTTATCGCGCAGTGCCTGAATGCGGAAACTTGTCTCACTCCAGGCGCGTTGCAGGTCCGTCCGTGATTCGACAAGCATTGGCTTTGCGCCACGAATCAAGCGTAGCTCATCCGAGTCGTTTGGATGTCCCACTCGCGACACCGCCGCGCCCAAGCCTTTGCCGCGGAGCACCTCCATCACGCGAGCTCGCTTCGATGTCTCAATCTGCAGCACCGCACCCAACTCTTCGTTGAACAACGCCGCTACTGCCGCGGCGTTGGCACCCAACTTAAGCGCCTCTGCGCCTACCTCGTATTCGTCAACATCGGACTCTCGCTCGGCATAGATGAGCGTGTCCAAATACAGCGTAACGCCGCGGCGGGAGGCAAACATCATCTCAGCCACGCAAGCGGCTAAACCGCCGTCCGAGCGATCGTGATACGCCAAGATCAATCCTTCATCTGCGAGTTCGCGCACGGCACTAAAGAATTGCAACAGGTCCGTGGCATCGTCAAGGTCAGGGGCAACACCACCTTCAGCGCAATACACTTGAGCCAGCGCCGATGCGCCCATTCGGTTCTTGCCACGACCGAGGTCGACAAGAATCAATTCTGTGTCGAACTCACCAGACAACAGCGGCGTCAGCGTGCGTGCTGCATTCGGCACCGGAGCGAATGCGGAGACAATCAGCGAGACCGGCGCCACCACGCTTTTTTCGACGCCACCGTCTTGCCAAACTGTCTTCATTGACAGGGAATCTTTACCAACAGGAATGCAAATACCGAGGGCGGGACAGAGCTGCATGCCGACCGCTTCGACGGTAGCAAACAGTGCCGCATCCTCATTGGCGTGCCCCGCTGCGGCCATCCAATTTGCCGAGAGCTTGATGTCGCTAATACTGCGAACATCTGCGGCGGCAATATTTGTGACGGCTTCACCGATGGCCATCCTTCCGGAGGCGGGCGCGTCCAACGCGGCTATCGGTGTGCGCTCACCCATCGCCATCGCCTCGCCGCGAAGCGTGCAATAGCCCATCAACGTCACCGCACAATCGGCTACTGGCACTTGCCACGGGCCGACGAACTGATCGCGCGCCGTCAACCCACCAACGGAACGATCGCCAATCGTGATAAGGAACGACTTATCGGCGACCGTTGGCAAGGTGAGTACGCGGTACAACGCATCCTTGAGTTCGATGTCATCCAATACAAACGGCGATTGCGGATGCGCACCACGTACCGCCGTGCGGTGCATGCGCGGCGGCTTCCCGAGCAGCGCATCCATGTCCATTTCAACCGGCTTGTTCGCGTAGACCGCATCTTCGACGACTAGCTTCTGCTCGGTCGTGGCACGTCCGAGAACCGCGAATGGGCAGCGTTCGCGCGCACAAATCTGTTCGAAGAGCGGCAAGGACGACTCGCTGATCGCAAGCATGTAGCGCTCTTGAGACTCGTTAGACCAGATCTCACGCGGACTCATGCCGGGCTCCAGAGACGGCAGTGCGCGCAAATCGACCAATGCACCAACTCCACCACCGTGCGCCAGTTCCGGCAAGGCGTTGGAAATGCCGCCCGCGCCGACGTCGTGTATGGACAGAATCGGATTTCGCGCACCAAGTTGCCAGCAGGCATCGATTACCTCTTGGCAACGGCGCTGCATCTCAGCGTTGGCGCGCTGGACGGAATCGAAATCTAAGGCCTCAACGTTAGTGCCCGAGCTCATCGATGAGGCAGCGCCTCCGCCGAGACCAATTCTCATTCCTGGTCCACCGAGCTGCACTAGCAAGTCGCCCGGGGATAAGTCGCGTTTTTGGGTGTGCTCAGCAGAAATGTTGCCAAGCCCACCTGCAATCATGATTGGCTTGTGATAGCCCCGCACCTGCCCGTTGATGCGTTGCTCAAAGGTTCGAAAGTAACCACACAGATTGATACGGCCAAACTCATTGTTGAATGCTGCGCCACCGATCGGCCCTTCGATCATGATCTCCAAGGGTGAGGCCATGCGCGATGGCTTGCCATAAGGCGTCTCCCAAGGGCGCTCATAGCCGGGAATCTGCAGGTTAGACACGGAAAAGCCTGTGAGGCCTGCCTTTGGTTTGGCGCCGCGTCCGGTCGCACCCTCATCGCGAATCTCGCCGCCCGAACCGGTCGCTGCGCCCGGCCAAGGTGCAATCGCAGTCGGGTGGTTGTGTGTCTCGACCTTCATGAGAATGTGGGTCTCTTGCTCATGAAAGGAATAACGATGCGCAGCGTCAGGGAAAAAGCGTTGGATCTGCGCGCCTTCAATCACAGAGGAATTGTCCGAGTACGCAACCACGGTTCCTTGCGGAGACTGTTGGTGTGTGTTGCGAATCATGCCAAATAGCGAGTGCGGCCTGTCCACGCCATCGATCGTCCACCGAGCATTGAAAATCTTGTGTCGGCAATGCTCGGAGTTGGCTTGCGCAAACATCATCAGCTCGACGTCGGTCGGATCTCTGCGGATGCGCGTGAAGTAAGCGACGAGGTACTCTATTTCGTCAGCGGACATTGCCAGACCCAACTCAACGTTGGCTCTTCGCAATGCAGCAATACCCTGTTCCAGTACACGTACCGTGGTTAGTGGTTGCGGCATGTGCTGCGCAAACAACTCGGCGCCAGAGAAATCTGACGGCGCCACACTCTCGGTCATGCGGTCGTGAATCGACGCCGCTACTGCAGTGCGTGCATCCGCGCTCAGTTCGTTCCAGTTACCGACTGAAACAGCCACACCGCGTTCAATACGCACGACAGCGTCGAGCCCACAGTTGTTGGCAATGTCGGTTGCTTTTGACGACCAGGGCGAAACCGTGCCGATGCGCGGCACGACAAAGAAGGAAACTGGTGGCTGCTCACCCGGCGCACTTGTACCGTAACTCAACAACCCTTGAAGCGCGCGGTGCTGCGCATCATCCAGCGGGCGCGAAAGCGCCACAAAGTGGGCGAACTCTGCAGCGAGACCTTCCACCGCAACGCCTTGGCTTTGGAGAGTTCGCTGAAGTTTCTCGACCCGAAAATCAGAGAGCGCATTGCATCCGCGCAACCGCACGTGTGCCGCGATCGGTTGGTTAGGGGCTGGCTGGAGACGCATGGATTTGGGCGGGGATTCCCGCAAAAAAGACGGTGGCTGTTGACCGCGACGTTGCGTCGCGAGCGGGTAAGTCAAGATTATAGCGACGCGGGCTTAGCCAGACCGAGACTCGTCCCAAACCGCCCAATCGCCGACGATCGCTATCCGCCGTGTCTGAGCAATACCCTCACCTGCCGATAGGCCTCGGCGTCTACCGCGTCTGGCCAAACCGCTAGGATTCGCGGCAGATAACGCCGCCAGGCGGGATCGGCATCCTGACGATAGGCAACACTGGTGAAGTAAACCGACACATAGGTTTGCGGAAGAACCTGCGCCGTCGTCTCGATACCGATAGTCTGCCCTGCGGCTGGTCGCTGACGCAGATCGATGAGCAAGTCATCACCACGCCTCAGCTGCGCTGCCCCGGCCACGACCGCAGGCGCGGTGTCCGCAACAATCCGACGAACGCGGAACGCAATCACAGCACCGCGGTGCTTCTGCAAAACCTGATAGACATCGACAACTGTGACGAGCAGCAATACACAAAGCAGGCCGAGACGGACGGCTTGTGAAAGGTCGAGCAAAAACAACACCAGTGCAGCCGCGAGCGGGAGTGCGAGCGTCAAGAAGAGGCTGGTCTTGGAAGGGCGCAGCGAGACCCAATCTGTTTCAACACTATCTGAAGCCATGTCGGTCGATCAGCGAAACTTCACCAAGAAATTATCCGCGCTAGGTTTGTGCTCGAAACGCACCCGATCAATAAACCCAACTACGAGGGCCATAGTCGTAGCGTGGATAATACTGGCTCAGCATCGCACAAACACAAAACACTTCCCCAACCATGCAGTCTTGGATCGATTTCTTAACGTCTCAACACGCCACCTTCTCTGCTGGGAGGGTCACTGGTTTTGGCGAAGCAACCGCAATGAACACGGCTCCGACGGCAGGCACGCATGGCTCACGCTTGTGTGACCTCAGCCATTACGGCTTGATCAGCGTCAGCGGACCCGATGCGGCCAGTTTTCTACACGCACAATTCACCAATGATGTGGCCAACCTAGCGGATGGTCACGCCCAATGGAATAGTTGGTGCTCTCCTAAAGGCCGAATGCTTGCCAGCTTCCTGCTTTGGCATATTGGCGACACGTACTCGATGATGCTGCCGCGCGCTATCCAAGCCGCCATCCAGAAGCGCTTGGGGATGTTTGTGCTGCGGGCAAAGGTATCGATAGCCGACCAGTCAGACAGCCTCGTTCGAATCGGCTTAGTATCGCTCGCACCAGCTGTAACGCGAAAACTGGGCGTGATCGAACCGGCGCCCGACGGAGGATTGCGCATCTCGGCCTCAGGCTCTTGCGACCTCTTTTTGGCTCCCGTCGAAGTCGCACCGACGAACTGGCGCGCGCTCGCCGCACAAGCAGCGCCGAGCGGCGCCGATGTTTGGGATCTCGGGCTCATTCGCGATGGCATCGCCGAAGTGCGCGCCGAAACGCAGGATCGATTCGTGCCCCAAGCGGCCAACTATGAATTGATCGGCGGTGTTAGCTTCAAAAAGGGCTGCTACCCCGGGCAGGAAATCGTGGCGCGGACACAGTATCGTGGCATCTTGAAGCGTCGCATGGTCAGAGCCAAGGTTCCTCACGGATTCACCTTGCGCGCGGGCGATGCCGTCTATAGCCCGCTGTTCCCTGAGCAGGCGGTCGGCGACGTCGTATCGGCAGCGATGTTGAGCGACACTCAAGAAGTTTTATTGGTTGCGCAGCTCGACGCGATCCGTGGCGACAGCCTTTACGCTGAGGCAGCGTGTGGTGACCTGAGTAAGCTTATGCAGCTTCCGCTGCCCTACAGCCTGCCATCTGACGCGAACTAGATCGATTTGGACTTACAAGTCGCGGCGCATCTCCTGGTGCGGAATGCCGGCCTCCGCAAATTCTCGACCATGCGATAGGAAGCCTTGCTTGTAGTAGAACGGTGTCGCATGTGATTGCGAGTGCAGTCGCACTTGGGTAAAGCCACGCTGCTTTGCCAATGCGCACAATGACTCCAGGATCTCTTTGCCTACACCCTGCCCGCGCCATGCACGCAGGACAGCCATTCGCCCGATGCGTGGGACCGGCGACTCCAAGATGAGACGACCTGTGCCAATGACATTGCCATTGGCGTCTAGCGCCATGCTATGTAGCACCCGAGACTCATCGGCGTCGGCGGCATCAAGTTCCATTTCGGGCGGAACGCCCTGCTCTCTGACAAAGACGGTGAATCTGAGTTGTGAGAGGGCGGCATGATGTTCTGCCCAGGAAGCTTGTACAACACGAAACGATTGCGGTGGCATCGAGATAACTAGAGGCGGATGAGAAGCCGATAGGCAGTCGAGACAGTTGACGACTCGTGCCTGCCCAGCGGTCGCGTATGTTACCGTCAAAGTTGCTGGCGCAAGCAATGCGATGCATGCGCCGCCCGGCTCCGGCCCTAGTAGCGTGGCTTTGGCTTGGCCGAATCGTAACGCTTGACGCCATCTGTGATGGCGCGCTTTGCTTCAGTCACGCCGAGCCACTTTTCAACCTTCACCCATTTGCGCGGCTCGAGGTCTTTGTAGTGCTCAAAGAAGTGCGCAATTTGCCGCAACTGCAACTCGGGCAAGTCCTTCACACTCTTGACGTCCTTGTAGATGGGCGTGAGTTTATCAATCGGTACTGCGAGCAATTTTTCATCGCCACCAGCCTCGTCGGTCATGCGCAGCATGCCCAATGGGCGGCAGCGAACCACGACGCCGTGAATCAACGGAAACGGCGTGATAACGAGTACATCCACTGGATCACCATCGTCAGACAGCGTATGGGGGATGTAGCCGTAGTTGCACGGGTAGTGCATCGCCGTCGACATGAAACGATCGATGAACAACGCACCGGTTTCTTTGTCCAATTCGTACTTTATGGGATCGCCGTTCATCGGAATTTCGATGACGACATTGACCTCGTTAGGCACATCGCGGCCAGCATCGACGCGGTCGAGATTCATGAGGAATTACTCCTTGGGAGGTTTGTAGGGATTGGCGCAAATCTGGAAGAAGCTTGAAAACGGCCTGGGAGGGGGCTTCTCAAAACCCAATTATTGCTATAGCCTTTAGCCGGGGGCGTGCCTCCCACAATCTAGTGCGGCAGCAGCAGGCATCTGCAGTTCGCACCGTGATCGTGGGCAACACTGATAAACACATTATCGCCGCTGTTGAGTCTGGGCGAAGCAGCATCCCCAAGGCAGTCGAATTCGAGCGATTAGTCGTGACTTTTTTCAAGGAAACCCAGTGCAATCGCATCACTATTCCCGAAGAAAGATGGATACCGCTGCGGCGGGCGCAAAACAAGCCACCGGCGCTGCTGTTGAGGCGCTTCGCGAGCCCGCGTTCTCGATTTACTCCGATGAAGCCAAACGCTTCCCGCTCATCCTGACGCTTGACCAAAACGGTGTTCCACACCGATGGATTACTTGGCAGCACGCTGTCTGGTACTACGCAAAAGAGCGAATCGCTTGGGAAACAGGCTCCACGGCGTTCACCGTAAGCGGCGGCAAATGCCGCGAAACCGGCGAAGTCTCTTCGGTCTCCGCCTCCTCGATCATCGCCATTCGGGGCAAAGCGATGGCGATGAAAGGGTTCGATCAGGTCCCCCCGCTCAACAACCGCGAGCTGTTCCACCGCGACCGACATGTGTGCGCGTATTGCGGCGGCTTGTTCAGCCACGCAAAGCTGACACGCGATCACATCGTACCTTATTCACGACGTGGGCAGGATACGTGGATGAACGTCGTCACCGCATGTCGCAGCTGCAATGAACGCAAAGGCAATCGCCTGCTTGAAGAAGCGCATATGCAGTTGCTCTACGCCCCCTACGTGCCAAATCGCGCAGAATTTCTCATTCTGGCGAATCGTCGTATCTTGGTCGACCAGATGGAATTTCTCAAGCAGCACGTCGCTGCGCAAAGCAGGGTGCACCTCCCTGCTTAGACACGCGGCTACTGACGCTCCAGTAGCATCGCATCTCCATAGCTGAAGAACCGGTAGCGTTGCTCAACCGCATGAGCGTAGGCGCGCATGATGTTTTCGCGCCCCGAAAATGCCGACACCAACATCATCAGCGTTGACTTGGGCAAATGGAAGTTGGTGATGAGCCGCTCAACAGTCTGGAATCGGTAGCCCGGTGTGATGAACAGCTGGGTCTCACTGGCACCCGCAACCAACGTTCCATTCTGTGACGCCGCTTCCAACGTCCGCATGCTCGTCGTGCCTACCGCGACCACCCGTCCACCACGCGCCTTGACGAGTTTGATCGCGTCAACGGTCTCAGCGGGGACGTTGAACCATTCAGCGTGCATGACGTGTTTGGATACGTCCTCGTCACGAACCGGGCGGAAGGTTCCAGAGCCGACGTGCAGCGTGACATAGGCAAGCATCACACCCTTATCGCGCAACTGCTGAAGAATGGTCTCATCAAAATGTAGCCCCGCAGTCGGCGCAGCGACCGACCCTTCGTGCTTCGCATAAACCGTCTGGTAGCGGCTTTCGTCGTCACTGTCGGCGCCGTGGCGGATATAGGGCGGAAGCGGCACCTCACCGATGCGCTCCAACACTTCGTACACGCTGGCCGCGCCAAAAAATTCGAGCAAAAACAAATCGTCAGCGCGCTCCAGCATTTCTGCCGTGATGCCGTTGGCAAACGTCATGCGCGAGCCGGGTTGAGGTGACTTGGAAGCACGCAGATGTACGAGTGCGCGCATCGAACGGCCTTCGCTGGGCGCGAGGATTCGCTCGACGAGAATCTCAACAGCACCGCCGGTCTCTTTATTTCCGTGCAGCCGCGCCTTGATAACCTTAGTGTCATTAAAGACAACGATGTCTCGCGAGTCGATGAGGTCAACAATGTCCGCGAAGCGTCGATCGACAAACGCCCCCATCTTGCCGTCGACGTGCAGTAGTCGGCTAGCACTGCGCTCGGCCGCAGGATGCTGTGCAATCAACTCTTCAGGCAGGTGGTAATCAAAATCGGACAGTTGCATGTTCGCCGAGGAAATAAGTGCGCATGATCAGGAAGCGCATAAAGACCAAAGCCCGCGGTGAGCGGGCTTTGATGAAACAACAGTCCGCGCGAGGCGGGCTTTACGAAAAGGTGGTGCCGGGAGCCGGAATCGAACCGGCACGGTATCGCTACCGCTGGATTTTGAGTCCAGTGCGTCTACCAGTTCCGCCATCCCGGCAACAGGGTGCTGCACAAGCAAAACGGTAGGCGCGCATTATAGCCGATGCGGGCTCCTTCCGGAGAACTATGCCGGCCCCGGGAGATACGGCGGCAAGCCCACACTCCAGCCCAGTTTGAGCAGACAGACCAGCTCAGAGTTGCGCTTCCGTTGGCGCCAAATCTAGGCAGGTCACGCCACCAAAACGGCCTTTTGCCGCAAGATCGCGCGGTTGGCTAGAGGGGTTCTCCTATAATTCGCTCTCCTCGCACCGTTGAGAGTTACCGTGGCTACAGACCTTTCCAAGCTTTCCATCGATCGATCGCAAAAGGCTTTTGCAAGCGGCAAACGGAGCCGCCGCAAGTGGTGGATTGGGGGCGCGGTCATCGTTGTGGTCGCCATTGCCGCAGTCGCCCTGCGCGGAGGCAATCGTCCCATCTCTGCCGAATTAGGCACGGTGGCGTCAGCCTATCCCTCACAAGCCATCACCGCGCTGAATGCGACTGGACGCGTTACCGCGTTTCGCAAGGCAGCTGTGTCAACGAAAGCCACAGGCAAGCTCGAGTACCTAGGGGTGCAAGAAGGCTCAATCGTCAAAGCGGGACAGGTGATCGCGCGCATCGAGAACAAGGATGTCAGCGCCACGCGTGACCAAGCGGCGGCGAACCTGCGCGCGGCGAAAGCAAATCTGGAACAGGGCCTCGCCGAAATGCGCGATGCGCAATCAAACCTCAAGCGCTCAGAAGACTTAGCCCGCAAGAACTTCATCTCAGAGGCTCAACTCGATACCGCCAAGGCCCGCTTTGATCGTGCACGCGCGTCGGTTGCCGCGCTCAATGGCCAGATTGGCGTGGCGGAGGCCAACGTGCGTGCCGCCGACGTTGCAGTCGAGCAAGCCGTTATCCGTGCGCCATTTGATGGTGTGATCCTCACCAAAAATGCCAACGTAGGCGACATCATTACGCCGTTCTCATCTGCCGCAGATTCGAAAGGTGCAGTCGTCAATATCGCTGATATGTCGACCCTCGAAGTTGAAGCTGACGTATCAGAGAATAGCCTCAGCAAAATCACGGTCGATATGCCCGTCGAGATTCAACTCGACGCGTTCCCGGATCTGCGCTTGCTCGGTCGGGTGAGCCGCATCGTACCCACGGTCGATCGCTCGAAGGCAACTGTATTGGTGAAGATCGAGTTCGTCGAGAAAGACAAACGCGTGCTCCCAGACATGAGTGCCAAAGTCGCATTCCTCTCGCGGGCACTAGCCGCTGAAGAACGCAAGCCAGTCACCGCCATCCAGCCTGCCGCCGTGGTGAAGCGCGATGGCAAGGATGTCGTGTTCGTCGTCGACGAGAAGAGCACCACCAAGTTGGTTCCAGTTACCGTCGGCGACAAGATTGGTGACTTGGTGCGCGTCGCTGGGGTCAAGCCAGGCGACAAGGTTGTATTGCGGCCAGACGATAAGCTGCGCGACGGTAGCATCATCGCTGCAGCGAAGAAATAACCAGCGGAAGCCTGCTATGAATCCACCGTTGGTCGAGATCCGCAATCTCGTCAAGACGTACACACGTGGCGACCAGGCCGTGCCGGTGCTACGTGATATCTCGCTCAACATCGAGCGTGGCGACTTCATCTCGCTGATGGGACCGTCCGGGTCAGGCAAATCAACCTTGCTCAATCTTATCGCCGGCATCGACAAGCCAACGGCGGGCATTCTGCGCATTGATGGTGAGGACATCTCCAAGCTTACAGAAGGTGAGCTTGCTGATTGGCGCGCCTCCAACATCGGCTTTATCTTCCAGTTCTACAACCTCATGCCGGTGTTAACTGCCTATGAGAACGTCGAACTGCCATTGCTTCTCACCAATCTCTCCAAAGCTGAGCGGCGTGAGCGCATCGAAATGACGCTTGGCATGGTCGGTCTCACCGAGCGTATGGATCACTACCCGAACGAGCTCTCGGGTGGGCAACAACAGCGTGTTGCCATTGCACGCGCCATCGTCACCGACCCGACCATCTTGGTCTGCGATGAACCGACCGGTGATCTAGACAAACAGTCTGCGACGGACGTGCTCAATATGCTCAAGGAACTGAACGATCGTTTGGGCAAAACCATCATCATGGTAACGCAC
The DNA here is from genome assembly GCA_021300055.1 of Nitrosomonadaceae bacterium. Lineage (GTDB taxonomy): Bacteria > Pseudomonadota > Gammaproteobacteria > Burkholderiales > Usitatibacteraceae > UKL13-2. The sequence continues at coordinate 37,198 of JAJTHU010000035.1, forward strand.
GACGCGCATGCGGCCGAAGCAGCGAGGCGCATGGTCCATCTCGAGAAGGGTGAGTTGCTCGACGGCTGAGCACAATCCGCGCCCCATGTACTTCCTAAAGCTGATTTTCAAGAACGTCTTTCGCGCCAAGCTGCGTACGCTGCTCACGTTGTCTGGCTTGGTGGTCGCCATCGTGGCGTTCGGGCTTTTGCAAACCGTCGTGGGCGCCTGGTTTGCGGGCGCAAATGCTTCTTCCGATGCGCGTTTGGTCACGCGCAACGCCATATCGCTCGTGTTCCCAATGCCGACCTACTATCGCGAGCGCATTCGCTCGATTGAAGGCGTCAAGCTAGTCAGCTACTCGCAGTGGTTCGGTGGCATCTATAAAGAGCCGCAGAATTTCTTTCCGCAGTTTGCCGTTGACCACAACACCTACTTCGACATCTATCGCGAGTTCATCGTCCCGCCGGAGCAGTTACTAGCATTCAAGCGAGACCGTCAGGGCGCACTTGTGGGCCGCAAGCTCGCCGAGCAGTTCGGTTGGAAAGTGGGCGACGTCATTCCGATTCGCGGCACCATCTTTCCGGGCACGTGGCAGTTCACTATCCGCGGCATCTTTGATGGCAAGGATGAAACCACCATCACGCGGCAGTTCTTCATGCAGTGGGAGTACATCAACGAGGACATCAAGCGTCGCTTTCCGCGGCGCGGCGACCAGATTGGTGTGTTCAATATTTTGATCGACGACCCAAGCCGAGCGGCGGATGTGGCCAAGGCAATCGATACCGAGTTTCGCAATTCGCTTGCCGAGACGCTCACCGAAACCGAGAAGGCATTTCAGCTTGGCTTCGTCGCGCAGTCAGAGGCGATTGTCATTGCGATCCGGATCGTCTCGTTCGTCGTGATCTTTATCATCATGGCCGTGGTTGCCAATACGATGGCGATGACAGCACGCGAACGCATTGCAGAGTACGCAACGCTAAAGGCGCTTGGCTTCTCGCCCGGTTATGTCGCCGCACTTATCTTCGGCGAAGCCATGGTGCTTTCCCTAGTTGGTGCCGGTGTCGGCATCTTGCTCACCTTTCCGATCGCTAGCGCCTTTGCTGCATCGCCTGCTGGTGCAGCTTTTGCGGTGTTTCGTCTGACACCAGAGACCGTGGGGCTGCAAGTCGTCTGCGCGCTCATTGTGGGCGTCGTGGCTGCGCTGGTGCCAGGTTGGCGCAGCGCGCGTGTAAAGATTGTTGACGGCCTTCGGCACGTCGGATGATCGCGATGAAGATACCGTTCTCCTATATCTTCCGTAACTTGTGGACGCGCAAGCTCACCACGTTCCTTACCGCTAGCGGGATGGCGCTGGTGGTGTTCGTGTTCGCTGCGGTGCTGATGCTCGACGCCGGCCTTAAGAAAACCATGGTCGGCACCGGCAGCCTCGACAACGTCCTGCTCATTCGCGCCGGGTCAGAGACCGAGATCCAGAGTGGCGTTTCGCGAGAGCAAGCCGCGCTCATTGAGGCGCTACCGCAAGTTGCGCGCTCACAGACCGGCGATCCGATGATTTCCAAAGAATCGATGGTGCTTATTTCGCTGGTCAAGAGCGGTCAAGACAAAGGCTCAAACGTCGTCACCCGCGGTGTGTCGCCGATGGGTCTCGAGTTGCGTCCACAAGTGCGGATGATTGAGGGGCGCATGTTCCGTCCGGGCTCGTCTGAACTGGTCGTGGGTCGAAGCATCAATCGCGAGTTCGACGGCGCGCAGATTGGTCAGACGATTCGCTTTGCACAACGCGAGTGGACCATCGTCGGCGTATTCGATGCGGGGAACAGCGCGTTCGATTCCGAAATCTGGGGCGACGTTGAGCAACTCATGCAAGCCTTTCGGCGTCTGAATTACTCGTCAACCCTCATCAAGCTCGCCAGCAGTGATCGCTACGACTCGATGGTTGCGGACGTGAAGGCCGACGTTCGCCTCACCCTAGATGCAAAACGCGAGCAGCTGTTTTACGAAGATCAGTCGCGCGCGCTCTCAGCGTTCATCACCATCTTGGGTAACGTGCTGACCGTGATCTTCTCTATCGGTGCGATGATTGGTGCGGCGATCACCATGTATTCATCGGTCGCGATGCGTACCGCAGAAATCGGCACGTTGCGCGCGCTTGGCTTCCGCCGCCCATCCATCCTTGCTGCATTCCTGAGCGAATCGTTAATGCTTGGGCTTGTCGGCGGCGTCGTTGGATTGTTTTTTGCCACCTTCCTTCAAGCGATCACCATTTCCACGCTGAATTTCCAGTCGTTCTCGCAGCTGGCGTTTTCGTTCACGCTCACGCCAAAAATCGTAGTCATTACACTCATCTTCGCGATGGTAATGGGCTTCGTCGGCGGCTTCTTACCGGCCCTGCGCGCATCGAGGATGAGGATCGTCGACTCGTTACGCGCCGCCTAAAGTCTAGTATCGGCGCGCTTTGTTAGGAAAATGCTTGAAAACGCCCGCCACTGCTAGGGTTTTCTGGCGCTAGCCAGCCATCTGCATGGGAATGCTCGTCTGCTTCGTCTTGATGCGGTTCTGTGCATCCACATACACCAACGCAGGTTGGTACGCGTTGAGCTCAACCTCGTTGTACGCGGCGTAGCTGGCGATGATCAGCAAATCGCCAGGCGCCGCAAGGCGTGCGGCGGCCCCGTTCACGCTGATGATGCCGCTGTTGCGCTCAGCCGAGATGGCGTAGGTCGTGAAGCGCTGCCCATTGTTTACGTTGTAGATATCGATTTGCTGGTATTCACGAATATCTGCCGCGTCCAGCAAGGTCTGATCGATGGCGCACGAACCCTCGTAGTGAACTTCACAGTGCGTGCAGGTCGCGCGGTGAATCTTGGACTTCAGCATAGTGCGTTGCATCACGGCAATCTCTCAGTGGAAAACTGACGGAGCAGCAGTGTAGTGATACGACTTAGACGGCGCACTCTAATTCGGTCTGCGTGGGACGACTGCCCGAAAGAGTCGGCCGACCGCGCTAGCCCGTCACTTCCAAGTTATCGATGAGGCGTGTGCTGCCGAGGCGGGCCGCCGCAAGCACGACGAGCCCTTGATCGCCCGGCTGCGCAACGGCTAAATCCTGCCGGCGTCGAATGGCCACATAGTCCGGTAGCCATCCGCGCTGACGAAGCCGTGTTTCGGCGTCTCGCTCAAGCACACGAAAATCTGCGTTGGGCGCTTCTCTAACGAATGCCGCTACCGAGACAAGCTCTCGGTACAGCGCAGGCGCTTCAGCGCGCTCAGCTTCACTCAGGTAGCCATTGCGTGAGGAAAGCGCCAGCCCGTCTTGCGCGCGAACCGTTTCGCCGAACACCATCTTGATGCCTAGGTTCAACTGCTGAACCATGCCATCGAGTACGCGACATTGTTGGTAATCCTTCTTCCCAAATACCGCGACGCTGGGTTGGACGATGTTGAAGAGCTTCAGCACGACAGTCGCCACCCCACGAAAGTGCCCCGGTCTAACGGCACCATCGAGCTCGTGCTGAATCGCCGGTGGCTCGACCATGTAGCCCTGCGGGACAGGGTACAACTCAGATTCTGGCGGCGCGAAGACGATATCCACCCCTGCGGCACGACACTTGTCGCAGTCCTGTTCAAACGTGCGCGGGTAACGATCAAAGTCCTCGCGCGGACCAAACTGTAACCGGTTCACAAAGATCGACATGATGACGAGACCATCAGGCCCCACCTCGCGACGTGCGATACGCGTGAGGTCGATATGACCGTCATGCAGATTGCCCATGGTGGGAACAAAGCCGCGCCTGTCATGGCCGCGCATTGCCGCGCGCAGTTCTGAAATGGACTCAATGACTCGCATCGCAGACCTACGCAGCGTTCATGTACTCTTTGCCGCCGCGGATAGACTCGATACGGCGCAGCAAGATGTCAAAGTGCGAGGGGTCATCCGCAAAGTTGAGCCGATCGCTATTGACGATCAACAGCGGCGACTCATCGTAGTCGTAGAAGTACTGTGTGTAAGCGTCGGAGAGCTTTGCTAAATACTCCGCCGAAATGTTGCGCTCCATACCGCGGCCGCGTCGTTGAATGCGCGCCAATAGCTGATCGACTGATGCCTGCAGATAAATGACTAAGTCCGGCGTTGCTGCCTGCGGGCGAAGGTGGTTGTAGAGCTGCAAGTACAACTGAAATTCGTTGTCGTCGAGCGTGAGCTTGGCGAACAAGGTGTCTTTGGCGAGCATGTAGTCGGCAAAGGTCTTCCCCTCAAACAAGTCAGGCTGCTTGATTTCGGAAAGCTGATTCACACGTTGAAACAGAAAGAACATCTGCGTCGACAGCGCGTAACGCTTCATGTCGCGATAGAACAGCGGCAGGAATGGATTTTGCGACGGATCTTCAAGAATCAAGTTGCCGCTATAGCGCTCCGAGAGCAGGCGCGCCAGTGTCGACTTACCGCTGCCGATCGGCCCTTCCACCACTACATAGCGGTGCTTCATGATGCCCTCAGTCCAATAGCAGGTGCGGCCTCTAGGCGCCGGATGCCCTGCCCGGCAACACCATTAAGCTTCTCGCTTGCCTTGCCAATACCGGGAATAACCAACGCCTCGTTTATTTCCAGGAGTGGTAGAAGCGTAAATGCACGCTCGTGCACGCGCGGGTGCGGCACCACGAGCCCTGGCTCGGCGATCATGTCCTCACCAAATAGAAGGATATCGAGGTCGAGCGTTCGTGGCCCATTGCGCTCCGCGCGGACGCGCGCGTGCCGCGCTTCGATGTCGAGCAAGTGCGCCAGCAACGTCCGAGGAGTGAGTCGTGTCTGCACCAGCACCACTGCGTTCACGAAGCTAGGCTGCGCGGTGATCCCAACGGGCGCGGTTTCATACAAAGAGGAACACCGTTCCACGCGCAAGTCTGGGATCTCGCCGATCTCGCTGAGCGCGCGCTGCACTTGCGCGATTGGATCAGCTAAGTTACTGCCGAGGCCGATATACGCCGCTTGCCAGCCTACGTGCGACTCTGGCGCCCACATCAAGACCGCACTCATGTTGGCAACTGCCCATTCGTCGAGCTATCGGAATCAACGCCATCGTCACGTGCATCGCTCGCCGCGTCAGTATGCGCGCCACCACTCGTCTTGCCTCCACGCTTGCGGCGGCGCTTTTTCTTGGGCCCGTCATCGCTGAGGTACATCGCTTCGCGCGCATCGTCATCCACGGATTGAAGCGCAGTCCACCACTCTGCAATCTCAACTGAAGCATCGCCCGCCTCAGCGCGCAGCACATAGAAATCGTAACAAGCGCGAAAACGCGGATGGGTGAGCAGACGCATCGCCTTAGCTTTTGATCGCTGCTCGAAGCGCGATTGCGCCAGCCACAACTCCTTGACGTTGCCATCCAGTCTGCGCGGGATAGCCAAGGTCTTTCGCTGGCGCTCGAGTGTTTGATCCATCGCCTCGTGCAGCGCCGCTAGAGGACGGGCGCCCTTCGCCTCGAGTTCTCGAGCACGCGCGCACATCGGGAACCAAAACAGCGCCGCGAACAAAAATGCCGGTGAAACGCCTTTGTCTGCTTGGATGCGCTCGTCGGTGCGCTGCAGCGCAAGTGTCGAAAACTTGGCGCTCTCTGGCGCGCGGAGCACTTCATCAAGCGCGGGCAACAAGATCGTGTGCAGCCCCAGCGAGCGCAGCCGAGAAATGCACTCAAGCGCGTGCCCCGACAACAGCAACTTGAGCATTTCGTCGAACAACCGCGCCTCGGGTACGTTGCTCAACAATCCGCGCAACTCCGCGATCGGCTTTTCTGTTGCCGGATCGATACTGAAACCAAGCTTTCCGGCGAGGCGCGCCGCACGTAGCATGCGCACGGGGTCCTCGCGGTAGCGTGCTTCGGGATCGCCAATCATCACCACGCGCTTTTTGCGAATGTCGTTGACGCCATCCACGTAATCCCAAACTTCTTCTGCCTCAGGGTCATAAAACAGCGCATTCATGGTGAAGTCGCGGCGGATCGCGTCGTCGGCTTGGCTGCCATAGACATTGTCGCGCAGCAATCGACCATGCTCATCGGTGTTGGCACTGTCCTCGTCACTGGACGCATTGTGAGCAGCACGAAACGTTGAAACTTCGATCGTCTCTTGTCCGAACATCACGTGTACCAAACGGAAGCGCCGACCAATGATGCGCGAACGTCGAAACACACCTCGCACTTGTTCGGGCGTTGCATCGGTTGCGACGTCAAAGTCTTTGGGATGGCGTGCCAGCAACAGGTCGCGCACAGCACCACCAACCACAAACGCGCGGAATCCCGCGCGGTGAAGTTCCTCGCAGGTACGCAATGCCGCATGCGAGATGTCGCGGCGATCAATGCCGTGGTCGCGCTTCGCGTAGCGTACCGGCTCGCGCGCCCCAGCGGGTTTGCTGCGTCGCCTCTTACCCAGAACCTTGTCAATGAAGCGCTTAATCATAGCGCCTCGAGTATGGGCCAACCGCGCTCACGCGCCACCGCGCGCAACCGCGTATCGGGTGAAACGACTACTGGGTGAGTAACGCGCTGCAAGAGAGGCAAATCATTAAACGAGTCGCTGTAAAACCAGCTGCGTCGGAAGCTCTCGATGGTTTTGCCCGTCTCGGCGAGCCACGCTTCGACACGCTGAATCTTCCCTTCACGAAAACACATAACGCCTGTTGGGGCGCCCGTGTAACGACCATCGATTTTTTCCGCTTCGCTGCCGATCAGCATTTCGACGCCAAGGCGACGGGCGATTGGGCGCGTCACAAAGGTGTTCGTCGCCGTCACGATGGCGCTCAGGTCGTCAGCATGCCGCTTCACCAATTCGACGGCACCGGGCGTGATCATGGCGTCAATCTTGGCGAGCATGAAGCGACGGTGCAGCCCCTCTAACTCGGCGTCCGTTTTTCCCGCAATGGTTGCCAACGCGAAGCGCAAGTAAGCGTCGAAGTCGATGGTGCCGTCTTTGTACTGCTCCCAAAATGCATTGTTGCGGCGCGTATGCTCGGCAGCGTCAACTAGGCCCTCGTCCGCTAGGAATTGCCCCCACGCGTGGTCGCTATCGCCATTTAGGAGTGTGTTGTCGAGGTCGAAAAGCGCAAGGTCCATCAGCGGGAATACCTAAATCAAATTGGGCTGCGGCATTTGCTTGAGCAGTGGCAGCGTGATTTCTCTGCCTGTTTCAAGCGAGTATCGGTCGAGTGCATCGAGGGTCGCAATCAAAGATGGCATGTCGCGGCGCGAGTGCCGCAACAAGTACGCCACGACATCCTCATGCAGACGGAAGGCACGCGATGCGGCATGCGAACGCAACGCTGCTGCCTTCTCGTCGTCGGTCAGTGACTGAATCTGAAACACCAATCCGCTGCCAAGGCGACTACTCAACTCTGGCCGCAGCGGCAAAGCACGCGGCGCGGTGTCACCCGCGACTACCACTGCCGAATCCGACAAAAGAGCGCGCTCGTTGATTGCATTGAATAAACCAACCTGCGCCGCATCGTCCAAACGCTGCACGTTATCTTGGAGCAAAACGTTTGCGTCAGACCCGCGCATGGCTTCGATCAGGTGCGTTTTGCCGGCACCGGAGCTCCCCCATAGGTAGATCACTTTCGCGGGCTGCGGCGACACGCCACTCGCAGCGTACAGAAGCGCGGCGAGCGCCTCTCCATTCCGACCCGCCACAAAATTGGCGAAGCTCGGCTGCGGTGGCGGGACAATTTCGAGAACAAGCTGTTTCACGCAAAGATTATAAGGGTCGAAGGTGTATGTCTTGACCCGAGCGCCTGTGTGTTGCCGGGACCCACAAAAGCAAAACGGCCGGTTACCCGGCCGTTTTGTCTTGCTGCATCCGCTTGGAATTAGAACTCGTAGCGGAAGGTAACTTGCATCTGCCACTGCGACTCGAGGCGGACTTGACGCGTCTGGAAGTCGGTTACACCAGCGTTACGCAGCGCGTAGATGTAACGGCCCTGTGGATCGATACCAACGTAGTTCACGAAATTACGCGTTGACGGGAACGCGATTTCGTTGATCTGGCCCCAACGCTTGTTCATTAGGTTGAGAACGTTGAAGATATCGACCGAGATCACTGACTTGTGCTCTTTTACGAAGCCAGGCAACTCTTGGGTAACACGCATATCGAGCGTGTTGGTCCATGGGTTGAACGAGTCGTTGCGGCTGACAACCCCACCACGGGTCTTGATCCCGGTGTTGTTGACGATCTGCCAGAACGCATCCTCGTTGGTACGGCTGGTTGGCGTATCGCCCAAGAACACAACTTCACCCGAGCCTGGGCCACGTGGGATGTACATCAAGTCGTTGCCACTGACGCCATCACCGTTCATGTCGTTACTGTAAACCCAGCTGTATGGCTTACCACGACGACCTTCAGCAAAGAAGCCGACGCGCGTCTTGTACTTGCCGAAGAAAGCGCGTTCCCACATCAACGAACCATTGATCCGGTCTTTGATGAGGTAGTTGGAATTCGAGGCAACGTCTTCGTTAGCGTTGAAGACGGCATTGTTCAGCCAGTTCGAGTTCGAGACCGACGAGGTCAGCGGGTTAACTTCTTTCGAGGTCGTGTAGGTGTAAGCCAACGACCAGCTCCAGCCCTTCATCATCGGGCGGCTCAACGCCACCGTTGCTTGGTTGCCGCCACCCTTCTTCGTTTCAGATGCCAGCAATACGTTCGCGAAGTTCGGGTTGCTCAGAGAGCGTGAGCGGAAGCCCGTACAGGTACCGGTGGTGATCGTGCCGCCCGTTGCGGTCCAGCAAGCAGGGTTGTAGCCTTGATCCGTCCAGTACATCTGGCGACCATCAGCACCGCTACGCGTTGGCGCACCGAGGTTCAGGTGCTGGTAGTAGATACCAGAGTTTGTCTTGGTGTAGAGCCACTCGACGCTCGCAACCATTCCCCACCATGGGAGTTGGTGCTCGAACGCAATATTGGCTTTCCACACCGACGGTTGACCCATCCCCTTCTGAATGAAGTCGACGTTCGCAGCAGGCGGGTTAGCCGTCAGCGTTGGCTGTGCATCCGGGTTCATGCTGAACAATCCGCCCGTGGTTGGGCAAGCTGAGAAGCTACCGCCGCAACCGATAAAGCGCGTTGCGATACCAGTGTTCGAGTAGGGATTGGACAGCCACACGTTAGCAGCAGCACCTTGGAACAAACCGAAGCCACCGCGTACTTGCATCGGACGCTTGGTATCAAACGTGTAGTTGAAGCCAAAGCGCGGCTGAATGAGGTTTTCACCATCGATAGTGACGCTGTTATCCAAACCAAAACCACCGGAGTTTCTGGTGGTGCCCGAGCCGGCGACGAGCGGCGCGGCGGCGGCGGCGTTGAACAGCGGCTTGGTGCCGATCTTCGGCGCGTCTAGGCGCACACCAAACATCAAGGTGAGGTTCTTGTTGACGCTCCAGGTGTCTTGAATGAAGGCCCCGATGTTGTCGAGCTTCCAACGTGCGACACCGTCATTGAGCGTACGACCCGTTGCAGGCACTTGAACTTGGTAGAACGAAGGACGACCAATTCGGAAGTTCTCGAGAACGGCAGCTTGGACCTGGTCAGCAGTCGCCGTGCCACAGTTAATCGCGCCGAACGAATAGGTGTAGGTCGCGCTACTGTTTACGCAACTAAACGTGTACTGACCAAAAACGTCTTGCAAGAACGCGTTGTAAACGTCATTGCTGGCGAAGTCTGCACCAAACTTGACTTCGTGATCCTTCAAGAACAAGGTACCGCCTGCATAGGCATCCCAAGTCTTGGTGTCGAGTTGGTTGAATTGACGGCTGCGCTCGGTACCAAATACCAACGAGCGGGTACCGGCCTGAGCGACTGCTCCAACTGGAAGTGCACCCGTAAAGCTGAGTGTGACCTGTGGCAGACGCGAGGGCACGCGGTGATTCAGCGCTGAGTCACGCTTGGAGACCTTGAATTCAGTGCTGAACTTGTCGGACCAATCAGAGAACAACTGTGCAACGGTGGTCTCGATCGACTTGACTTCCGAGCGCTGGTTTGACGCCAACCCCAACGACGTTGCGTTGATTGCCACGTAGATCGGCTCGAACTGCTCGGTCTTGTTGTAGCGAACGCTTGCGCGATGACGATCACTGATATTCCAGTCGATCTTGGCCGTCAAATCTTCAACGGACAGCGGCGCCGCGGTGATGTTTTCAGAGCCGATATCGGTACGGTAGACAGATTGCGCAATTTGTTGCGCACCCGAAATGGCCGAGGGCTGGATGCCAACGTTTACGAAACCGCTACCGATTGGACCGAACGCGGGCTGCGCACGCGTAGACGTGAGTTCTTCGTAAGCAACGAAGAAGAACAGTTTGTCCTTGATGATCGGGCCACCAAGCGTGATACCGCGCGTTTCCTCTTCAAACGGTACACGCGGCGTCCAGACACCCGTCTGGCGGTTGAAGTTCTGGTTGTTGACGATCTTGTCGTCGCGATACACGCTATATACGCTACCCTTGAAGTCGTTGGTGCCCGACTTGGTGACCGCGTTGATGTTCACGCCCGTGTACCCCTTTTGGGTCACGTCGTAGTTCGAAACGTTTACCTGCACCGACTGAATCGCGTCGATCGAGATCGGCTGCTTCAGCGTTGGGAGGTTGTTCGCCTCAAGACCAAACGTGTCGCTGATATTGACACCATCAACGGTCACCGAGTTGTAGCGGCTATTCTGGCCGCCCAACGAGATCTCACCGCGCTCCTTGTCGGTTTGCGAGAGGCGAGGATCATTACGAGCGTAGTCCTGCAGATTGCGGTTGATCGACCCGAAAGCTTCGAGTTCTTGGCGGCCGATGTTGGTACTCGTGCCCATTGCGGTCTTGCTGAATGCGTCGGAAATCGCCGTTGCCGCGACTTCAATTTTTTCGACTTTCTTGCCGAGCGTTGCATCTAGCACGGCCGATTCCGCCAACACCAAGAAAACGTTTTCGCGCTTCTCGGTGACGCCGTCTTTGGTGATCGTGATCGTGTAAGGACCGCCGACACGCAAACCGCGCGCGGAGTAGCGCCCTTCAGCATCGGTCGTAGTGTTTGTAACCGAGCCCGATTCAACGTGCACGATCCGAACTTGTGCGCCGGTGACCGCTTTGCCATCTACGGCAGTGACGCGACCACCTAGACCGGACGTAGTGTTCTGTGCCATCGCCGGAACCGCGCCAATTGCGAGCGCGACACACAGCGCAATCTTGGAGATGCGCATACGCTGGGGAGTATTCATGGTTTGGAGCCTCAGTGAGGTAGGGAGAGGTGAGAAAGCTGACCGCTTGAGCGAGCACCGCGTGAGAGGCGTCGCCCACATGCATAGAAGATTGAGGCAAGCACTGCGCAAGGGCCAACGGACTAGCCTAAACGGCACCCGCTTGAGGGTGCGCCAAACCAGCGAGCGCTTGCATGAAAACTACAAAATTACAGCGGGGAATTATGACGGATTCGAGACAGCAAGGAAATGCGCCCACCCGCAAAAGTCTTTTGCACTCAATGATTTAATCAGTCAAAACAGACCTTTATCGAGGCTTGTTCACAACCAACCTAAGCCGCGCTGCACGCGATTGAGGGGTGCAAAGACGTGTCACGTTGCGAGAATGCAACACTGCACAAATCCGCACTAGGCGATCGGTTCGGAGACCGCTTACCGGTCAATTTAGTCGAGCAATCCTCGTGCCCGGCATGGGCGGCTCGTACGGCGCTTTCGCAGATCGCGCACCGAGGTACTCGACCAACGCTTCGAGATCTTGCACACTGACCTGTCGATCGGTGCCCTCTGTGAACACGGTGAACCCGTCGCCGCCGCCTGCGATGAAACTGTTCATCCCAACACGGTACTGTAGATCGTCACGAATGGCGACCCCGTTTAGCTTAAGCGAGCCCGGAACCACGCGATCACCTCGTGGCCGAGAGGCATCCCACGCGTAGCTAAAGCCAGCCGATACACCCAGGAACAAGCGGCGTTCACCCGGCGTCAAGCCCCATTGCTGCTGCTCAAGCACGCGCTTTAGCTGTGCGCCAGTGAGGTTCATGACCACAAGGTCGTTCTGAAAGGGTTGCGAGGCGAACAGCATTCCGTAGGTAACGCCGCCATTCGCATCCGGCACCAGCGGTGCCCGCACACTACTTGCGTTGTTGAACGCGATCACCGCGCCACCCCGCTCTGGACTCGCCGTAGCGGCCAACTGTGCATCAACGATCAGGTTGCCCAGCGCTGATTCGCCGCCGGGCGTCGCAACCGTGCTGAGCTCTCGGCTCACACGCGCAACGACGCGTTTTTCTCGTGGCTCACCCAGCGCGATGTAGCGCTGCAAAAAATCGGTCAGCTTTGGATCCTTTGGGCCATCCGGGCTGACGATCAAATTCTTGGCACGCTTCGAGACCACGTCACGAGATGTGCGATCAATTTGCAGATCGATTTCCGTTAGCAGCGTGCCGAAACTACCCGCGCTTGTGACGAGCTTGTTGTTTATCTCGCAGATGTAAAAGCGATGCGTGTGGCCAGTCACCACAACATCGACTGACGGGTCGAGGCGCTCGACAATTCCTCGAACGGGGCCTCTGAAGTTGACGCACTCGTTGATGCCGCCGCTTTGCTCTCCCCCCTCATGCACCACCACCACAATTGTCTCGATGCCCTGTTTCTTCAGTTCGGGCACGAGGCGGTTGGTCGTTTCTACCTCGTCCTCAAAGACCATGCCTGCCGTACCGCCGGGCCGCACGAGGGTCGGTGTGTTCTTAAGGGTCATGCCAATGAAACCAACCTTCAAACCCTCAAATTCGCGCACCGCGACGGCAGGAAACAGCGTGGTGCCCGTGGCCGCCTCGACGACGTTAGCGGCCAGCACCGAGAACTTGGCGCCCGCATAGGGCGGACGGCCTTGGCAATCGGGCCTCCCCGAGCTATCCGGCGCACAACCACCCGCGACCAGTCGCCGCAAGTGCGCGACACCATAATCGAATTCGTGGTTGCCAACGGCGTGAATGTCGAGGCCAATGAGGTTCATTGCCTCGATGGTTGGCTCGTCCTTAAACAGTGCTGAGAGCAGCGGCGTTGCGCCGACCATGTCACCCGCCGAGACGACGGCGGTATTGCGATTACCCGCGCGTAGCGTATTCACTAGCGCCGCGAACTGCTCAACGCCTCCCGCGCGCTCAAAGCGTAGCCCAGTCGATTGCGTCGCATCAGGCACTGGCACTCGCAAGTTTGGGGTGCGCAAGTTGCCATGAAAGTCGTTGAAAGCCAGCAGCTTCACGCTCACCGGTCCGGTTGGCGCGGGTTGCGGCGGAGCGGGAACCCCCGCACAGCCAGCCAACAACATCGCTAGGCTGACCAACACTCCGGCGCGCGCGGCGATTCTCGGCGAGCGCAGTCGCTCGGACGGACGCGAAACGGAAGCCCCGCCCCTACGGGACTGCGGAGCAGAAAAGTAGCGTTTGGACATGTCGATAGCTTTGCGGGAGGACGGTGACGCGTGACTTTACCGCGACCCAACAGCATACAGCGGGTATCATCGCAACTTCGTATTTCTTGCCGACGTCGGCAGCCGCTCAGTCGCCCAGCCGCAGCCTGCCCCTCTCCTGCGCAAGCGTCGCTCGCTGCACCGCATTGCGCAAATTCATCCCTCAAGCCATCTCGAATAACAAGGACTGTCGAATGCTGATTCTGCAAAGCCTGTTGGGTTTCGTCGTGCTGTATGCATTTGCTTGGGCGCTTTCCGAGCGCCGACAGGCCGTGCAGTGGCGTACCGTTGTGGGTGCAATCGGATTGCAGTTGATTCTGTTCCTCCTGATGTTCAAGTTCCCATACTTCAAAGAAGTCGCCTCATTGCTCAACGAGGCGCTAAACGGCATTGCCGCGGCCACGCGGGAGGGGACGAAGTTCGTGTTTGGCTTTGTCGGCGGCGCTGACGCACCGTTCGTCCTTAAGGAGGGAGAGCGCCAGCCATTTATCCTCGCGACGCAGGCGCTGCCACTTGTTATCGTGGTCTCAGCGCTGTCGTCAGTGTTGTTCTACTGGATGATTCTCCCAATCGTCGTCAACGCTTTTTCGTGGGTACTGAAGAAGACACTAGGCGTTGGCGGTGCGATCGGCGTGTCGACTGCAGCGAACATTTTTCTTGGCACCGTTGAAGCCCCGCTGGTCATCAAGCCCTACATCGCAAGCCTCAGTCGCGGTGAGTTATTCATCACCATGAGCTGCGGGATGGCGGGTATCGCAGGCACCGTCATGGTGCTTTATGGCCTCATTCTTAAGCCAGTGATTCCCGACGCCATCGGCCATATTCTCATCGTATCGTTTATCTCCGCGCCCGCCGCGATCGCGTTTTCGGCGCTCATGGTTCCGCACGAAGGGCCGGTGACAGAGGGCATGATCACGACGCAACAACCCGTCTCGAGCACCATGGATGCGGTAACGCAGGGCACAGTTGAAGGCGTATCGATCTTTATCAACATCGTGGCGATGCTGCTCGTGCTGACTGCATTGATTGCGCTGCTCAATACCCTGTTCGGCTTTTTGCCCGATGTCGGCGGCAAACCGCTGACACTCCAGGGTTTGTTCGGTTG
>JAJTHU010000191.1 GCA_021300055.1 Nitrosomonadaceae bacterium
CGAGTTTGACAACGCCTTTTTCACCCGGGGGATTGTTGACGTCCCACTTCTTCTTAGGGGCGTCTTTGGCCGTCGCTTCGGCGGCAACCTTAGGCGCTGAGGGAGCGTCGGTGGCTGATTGCGCGAGCGAAGTCTGAGCGCAGCAAACCGTGAACAAGCAAACAGCGATAGAGCGAGTTAGAGGCATGGCAGTCGTCATAAGTGGGTGAGGCGGAAATGAGTGCTATACGGAAATTTAGGCAGGAACCGCAGTTACTTTTTCGGCGAGCATTTGATCAATTTCGGCGTCAACGTAGCCAATCTCGCGCAGCACTTCGCGGCTGTGTTCACCCAACTGCGCAGGCAACGAGCGAATCAACGGCGGTGTTTCGCTCCACTCCCCTACTGGCGCGGTGGCGCGGATGCGGCCTTCGGTGGGATGATCAAACTCAGGGAAGAAGCCGATGGCGCGCATGTGCTCATCTTCGAGCAACGAATCGATAGTGTGCATAGTCGCGAATGGAATGTCTGCCTTCTCTAGTAGCGCGCGCCAGTAATCCGTGGTGTTAGCAGCAATGGTCTGCGCGACGAACTCATACACTTCGGCGATGTTGGCCGCGCGTGCGGAATGGTTGCGGTACTTGGGGTTGTCTTTAAGGTCAGCGCGGCCAATAGCCTCAAAAAAGTTCGACCAATGCTTGTCGTTGTAAATCAGCACGCACAAGAAACCGTCGCTAGTGGCATACGGGCGACGATGCGGCGCGATGAGCCGGGCGTAGGCGGTATCACCCAACGGGGGATCAAAGGTCTTGCCGCCCATGTGGTCACCCAACACGAATTGCGACATCGCTTCAAACATGGTGACTTCAATCGCCTGCCCTTGCCCACTGCGTTCGCGATGGAACAACGCAGCCAGTACCGCGTTACAAGTGTGCAAGCCGACGCTGCGATCGCCAATGGTCACGGGCGAGTATCGCGGCAAGTCGCCGGTCTGACGTTGCGAGAGCGATGGGATCCCGGCAATCCCTTGAATCAGATCATCGTAGGCAGGCCGCCCTGCATATGGCCCCTTCTCCGAGTAGCCAAAGGCACCGACGTAAATGATCTTCTCGTTGATCGCCTTGACGGCCTCGTAGCCCAAGCCGAGCCGTGCCATCGACTGCGGGCGCACGTTGTACACCAGCACATCTGCCTTGGCGGCAAGCTTCAGACACGCTTCGAGGCCCTTCGGGTGTTTGAGGTCCAACACCAGCGAGCGCTTGTTGCGGTTCAAGTGCAAGTGGATATGCCCCATGCCGGGGTTCTTGTACGGCCCCACCCAGCGCATGTTGTCACCCGCGTGACTTTCGACCTTGATCACTTCCGCGCCCATGTCGCCGAGCAACTGCGTGCAATACGGCCCCATGATGACGCTGGTGAGGTCGAGCACTCTAATTCCGTGTAGCGGTCCGGGCATGATGAGATTCCAAAGTCCTTTATTGGCGGGCTTTTCCAAGCATTTTCGTGCCTGAAAACGCCCGTAGATAGGCGAGTTTCGTTTCTAAAAACTAGCGGCGCGTGACACTCTCCACGCCGGACACCGCGCCGATGGCACGCAGCACGCGGGTAAGATCCTCGCCGCGCTTGAGTTCCACGGTGAAACGCATCGACGCCAAGTTGCCGCGCGAGAGCGTGTTGACGCCCACGACATTAATGCGCTCGTGGGATAGCGCTTCCGAGATATCGCGAAGCAACCCCTGCCGGTCCGTAGCAGCGACTTCAATGTCCGCCGCGAAGGGTTGATCCCCAGTATTGCCCCATTGCGCAGGCATGAGCCGCTCGCGCTGCTCGGCGTTCAGACTCGTAATGTTGATGCAATCGATTCGATGCACCATCACGCCGCGATTCTTGGTGACAAAACCGACGATTGGGTCCGACGGCAATGGTTTACAACACTTAGCAACGAGCGTCTGAATGTTGTTCACGCCGAGCACCAACACACCGCCCGACGTTTTGCTCGCCGCGCTCGGCAGTTGGGGACTAAACAACGGCGCCTCGACGCTGGCTGCAGCAGCCGGGGGTTCCTTGAGATCGCGCAGTGTAACTTCGATTTGGTGCGTAGTGATCTCACCACGACCTATCGCCGCGCAGCATTCGTCGAGGTCTTTTTCACCGAGCGCCGCCGCAACTTTTTCTAATGCCACGCTGCTCATGCCGGCGCGGGCGAGCTCCTTCTCAAGTGTTTGGCGACCGTGCGCTTTGTCGACCTCAAAATACTCCTGCCTAAACCAGACGCGCACCTTGGTTTGCGCACGGTGGCTGACGATGAAGCCCAGTTGTGGATTAAGCCAATCGCGCGACGGTCCGCCTTGCTTGGCCGCCAAGATATCGACGACTTGCGCGTTCTGAAGCTTGGTCGACAGCGAAACGATCTGCCCGTCCACTTTCGCACCCCGACAGCGATGGCCGAGGTCGGTGTGTACGTGGTACGCAAAATCGACCGGCGTCGCGCCAGCAGGCAAATCGATCACGCGCCCTTGCGGCGTGAACACATAAATAGTGTCGTTGAAGAGACCCTGCTTCACAGCCTCTGAAAAGCCGGATTCCGAAACCAGCTCGCGATTCCATTCCAAGACCTGCCGCAACCAGGCGATCTTGGTTTCGAATTTTTTCTCAGCGCTGGTTTTTGCACCACCGCCTTCTTTGTAGCGCCAGTGTGCAGCAACACCATGCTCGGATGCTTGGTGCATCGCATGGGTGCGGATTTGGACTTCCAGCGTCTTGCCCTCAGGCCCGATCACCGCCGTGTGCAAGGACTGATAGTCATTGGCTTTGGGCTGGGCAATGTAGTCGTCAAACTCGCCCGCAATCGGCTGCCACTTATCGTGGATGAGGCCGAGCACGGCATAGCAGTCCTCGACACTTTCCACGAGCACACGTACCGCGCGCACGTCGTAGAGCTTCTCGAAGGGTAGATTCTTCGCTTGCATCTTCCGATGAATCGACCAAATGTGCTTCGGTCGCCCCGCGACTTGCCCCGCGACGCCCAAACTGGCGAGATCAGTGCGCAGCTCAGCCAACACCGCCGCGATGTACGCCTCGCGTTCAACACGCTTGCCGTCGAGATACCCGGCGATGCGCTTGTATAGCTCGGGCTCGAGAAACCGGAAGGTCAGGTCCTCGAGCTCCCACTTAATCTGAAAAACGCCAAGACGGTTGGCGAGTGGTGCGAAGAGTTCGCGCGTGGTGATGGCCGCCGCCCGTTGCACCGCTTCATCTGCCTTGGTGATACCGCGCAAATAGATGGCGCGCTCGGCGAGCTTAATCAGGATGACGCGCACGTCATCAGCCATCGCCAGCAGCATCTTGCGCAAGCTCTCC
>JAJTHU010000055.1 GCA_021300055.1 Nitrosomonadaceae bacterium
ATTAATCATAGGAGCTACATCATGCAAACGTCATCAGCTGTCCGCCATATTGGCGCAGATGTCGCCAAAGATGAAGTGGTCTTTGCCTGCGCTGAAGCCAGTTTGTTGATTTCAATCCAAACGCTGCCAGTGGCAGCGAATCAGGCTGAAATCAACACGCTACCGCCAAATCGAATCGGGCAGCCGTTCGTCGAGCGCTTTGCCGGGCGCACACTCGGCAGAGTAGTACTGGCTAGACATTTCACCGTGTTGCGCGCGCGACTGGTAATAGTTGTTGTAGTAGTTGAGGCCGTTTGCCTTGCCAACATCATCCGGGATGCCAAACAGCGCTGATGCGCGTGCAAAACGCTGCAGCGCCTGACACTCGGTTTTCGCCTCGTCGCGCTCTCCACGTATGTGCATCGCCTCGTGCGCAAAGATTTGCATGGCAAATAACTGCTCGTCCGTAGGGCGTTCCGGCCTTCGAATGTGCTCCATCAGACGGGCACACCACGGATACTGGAGGACGATGCGGCCGGTCTCGAATTGCGCATGACCCACAGCGAAGACATTGCGGTCGAAAAAGGTATCAGCGATGGTGTTGCAATGGACATGCGCGATTGTGTTCTCTGACAGCACGCGGGCCTTCTGTGTGAGGCTGCGTTCAAAGAGCCAGTAACGTATCGGTGTGTACGCCAGCGCGAGTGAAACGAGTGCCAAGACCACACCATACGCGATTGAGCTTTCGGGATTCGGCAGCGGGTAGCCCGGCCGAGGCACGTACCGATAATAGACTTCGCGAAACGCAAGCCACGCAAAAAATGCTGACGCTATCCACCACAGCACAACACCACCCTCCGCAATCTAAAGAAGAATATCGGCCAGGTGCGGAGCACCGCACGCTGTACCGTCGCGCGGTTGGCATCATAAGGTTAAATTTCGGTGGCCGCGGTATTCGCCGCGTTTTTTTGCCCGAAGACTGTCACCGCCGGACCAGCTCCAGACGATAATCCAGCTAGTTAAAAGAAAACGGGCACCATCGGTGCCCGTTTTTGTTGCAATAGCCCGTTGCAATGGCCTTTTGCATGAGCCTATCGCGGTTGCCAGATTACTTCTTGAGGCACTCGGACATGAACTTCTTGTGCTCGTCGCCTTTCTTGTCGCCTGCTTCTTTGTTGCACGACTTCATCTTGTCCTGCTGTGGCTCTTTCTTCTTTAGGCATTCCGACATGAACGCTTTGCGCTCATCGCCCTTTTTGTCGCCGGCGTCTTTGTTGCACATCGCCATCTTGTTTTGCTGTGGGGTGGCTTTGTCGTCGGCGAACACGCTGCCGGCGCAGAGGGGAAGCGCGATCATCAATGCTGCTGCGAGTTTTTTCATGTGTCTCTCCCGTGAGGTTGTAAGTGACAACGCCGATCGATCGGCAATTCGCTCAACGTGAGGCGCACACATGCGTTGACCGCTGGCGCGCTTACAACTTAGATATGCGACGCTCTTAAGAAAAGTCGATGCGGCCGAGTTCTCGTTACGCAGCGAGACTGACGCTCACCGGCACACCATTGAGAACCGCGTTTGCCGAGACGGGGTCAATCAGCGCGGGATCAGTAAGGTCGTTAACTGAGACGCCTTCGACCGCGTTGGTGAAAGAAAAGCCGTCGCGCTGATGCCCGAAGCCGTGCGGTATCGACACAACTCCGCGCATCATGTCCGGGCTCGCGGCGACTTCAAGCGTGACCTCATCGACCGCAGAACGCACCAAAACGCGCGCGCCGTCAGCGATGCCACGCTCGTGCATGTCTTCGGGATGCATGAGCGCTTGGTGGCGGGGTTTGCCTTTGGTGAGGCGGTGGATTTGGTGCATCCAGGAATTATTGCTGCGCACATGGCGACGCCCGATGAGTTGCAACGTCGTTGGTTTGCTATTGAGGCCATTGCGAATGCGTTCCGCATCGGCAACTAGCAGTTGTGGTGCGCAATGGATCATCCCATCTGGCGTTTGCAAGCGCTGCATTAGGCTGGGTTGTAGTGCACCCATATCGATGCCATGAACAGCGGCCAAAAGCGCTTGCGGGGCGATGCGGCCACTCTGCGCGCAAGCGTGACCGACCACCTCGTGCACACGCGGGGCGGGGCGGTATTCACGCCCAAGCCGTGCAGCAAGGCGGGAGCCAATGCCTTGCGCAATCTCCCAGTCGTAGCGCTCGTCATCCGTGCGCGGCCAGATGGCACCGTTAAAGCGCGTGACGTTACGCACCGCGAATGCATTGAATACCGAGTCGTAATGATCGTGGCTCAGCGCTGAGGCAGGCGGCAAGATCAGATCGGCAAAGCGTGTGGTTTCGTTGATGAAGATGTCGATGGAAACCATAAACGACAGCCCGCGCAACGCTTGTTCGAGATGTCGCCCAGCGGGCGTAGAGAGCACTGGGTTGCCAGCGATGGTGAGCAGCGCACGAATCTGTCCTTCGCCCGGCGTGCTGATTTCTTCGGCCAGCGCCGAGACAGGTAATTCACCGTTGACTTCAGGTAGGTGCCGTACGCGTGAACGCCAGCGCCCAAAGCTGCCTGCGCGAGTGCCGGGGCCGGTGATCGGCAGCAGCGGCTGTGTGGGCAGGGCACCGCCGACGCGATCCAGATTGCCCGTCACGATGTTGATTAAGTAGATCAGCCACTGGTTGGTGGCGCCAAAGGTCTGCGTGGTCGTGCCCATGCGTCCGTAGGCCACGGCGCGCGGCGCAGCCGCAAAGGCGCGCGCTAAGGCGCGGATGTCTGCTGCCGCAATGCCCACGTGCTCAGCTACTGCTTCAGCGGTGATGCCCTTGAGTGCGTCGAGCGCGGCATCCAAGCGGTTGAGCTTCTCTGGGGCGCTGATGCGGAACAACTTCTCTTCGCGCAGCACGTTGATGAACGCGGCCAGAAACGCGGCGTCAGTGCCGGGCCGAATGAAATGGTGCGCGTCCGCGATTTCCGCGGTCTCAGTGCGGCGCGGGTCGATGACGACCATCTTGCCGCCGCGCGCGCGCAGCGCCTTGAGGCGGTTGGCGACGTCGGGCACGGTCATCATGCTGCCGTTCGACGCGATCGGGTTCGCGCCGAGCACCAAGAAGAAATCGGTGTGGTCGATGTCGGGAATCGGAATCAAGAACTGGTGACCAAACATCCAGTACGACACCAATTGCTGCGGCATTTGGTCAACCGAAGACGCCGAGTAAATGTTCTTGCTGCCGATCAGCTTGGCGAGCGGCGGGAAGTTGAGCAGGTGCCCAAAGTTGTGCACATTCGGATTGCCCGCGTAGAGCGCGACGGAATCACTACCGTGTTCGCTCAGCGTTGCGGCGATGCGCTCGGCAGCGAGGTCGAAGGCGCTATCCCAATCCATCGGTTCCCAACGCGCCTCCGCACCTTCGCCAATGCGCCGCATCGGTGTGCGTAGCCGATTGGGGTCTTCGTGCACGTCTTTCAACGCCACCGCCTTCGGGCAGATATGGCCGCGCGAAAACTGGTCGGCGTCGTCGCCGCGAATGCTGATGATGCGATTGCCTTCAATCTGCATTTCGAGTCCGCAGATGGCTTCGCAGAGGTTGCAGGCACGGTACACCATGCGTTGTGTAAGCGCTGACATCTAAATCCCCGCGTGAAGGTGCTCGATGAGTATTTTGCTGCCGATGGCAATCAACACCACGCCGCCCAACACCTCGGCGCGTTGCGCCACCAGCTTGCCAAGTCCTTGGCCCAGCCGACAGCCAAACCACGCTGCGGGCAGGCACAGCAAGAACGTTGTAACGCCGATGACGAGCGCGGTTTGTGTGAGGCCCACGTCGATCACCGCAAAGCCGATGCCCACCGCAAAGGCGTCGATGCTGGTTGCGACCGCAAGCACGATGATTTTGTTGAATCGAAACGGCGAGTGGATGCGCTCTTCACCGGCTTCACGTGATTCCCAGATCATCTTCAGGCCGAGGCCTGCCAGCAACACGAAGGCAATCCAATGGTCGAATGCCTGCAGGGCACCTGCCATCCACGCACCCAGGGCGTAACCCGCGACCGGCATCCCGCCTTGAAACAAACCAAACATGGTCGCCATGAGCAACGCTTCGCGCAAGCGTACCTGCTTCACGGAGAGGCCGCTCGCAATGGCGACCGCGACAGCGTCCATGGACAGCGCCACGGCGGTAATCAGCAGGGTAAAGAAATCCAAGGCTAGTAGCTAAGCGTGTAGCGCCCGTCGGCGATAGCAAGTGTCGCGTCGGCGCCGTAGGGAACGCATATCTTCTTAGGCACGTGTCCGAACGGCAGGTGCGTAAGGACAGGAATGGGGAGCAGTTGCCTGAGCGTATTGACGACATGCTCCAAGCTGTACGGGTACCGGTCGGGTGCGGGTTCGCAGTCCGTAAAGTCACCGAGTACGATGGCCGCCTGACGCGCCAAGATGCCCGAGTGGTAGAGCTGGTAGAACATCCGCTCAATGGTGTAAGGCCGCTCGCCGATCTCTTCGATGAAAAGAATGCCACCGGCGACGTCGGGGATGAATGGCGATCCACCGAGATCGCAGAGGAGTGAGAGATTCGAGCCCCAGATCGGGCCTTGGATGACCTGTGCGGCATAAGGGTGTGGATCGATGACCTCGACACTCACATCGCCACCGAGCACGGCAGGCCAAAAGTGCGCCTCCATGAAGGCGTGATCTTCCGCGACATTGGCGTCATAATCGGCGAAGTCGGTCGCTACACCAGGGCCAGCAATGGTCACGTAGCCACCCTGCGCGAGCGCGGCAAGGTTTACTGCAGTGAAATCCGAAAACCCGCACAAGATTTTGCGGCTCGCTGCGACGGCGCGCCAATCGATGCGGTGGACGATTCGCGAGAGTCCATAGCCGCCACGAGACATCATCATCATATCGATACTGGGATCGGCGAGCAGCGCGTTGAAATCCGCTAGGCGCACGTCATCGGGTGCCGAGAAGTACTCGTGCTCGCCGATTGCGTGCGGCGCAATGATGCACCGGTAACCACGGGCATGCAACTGCTCCACGCCGCGCGCAACGCGCTCTGGCTTAGGTGCGCCTGCGGGCGAGAAAACCCCGATCGTGCCCCCCGCAGGGAGCACGCGCGGCAAGGTGTAGCGCGATGACTTCATCGTTTGGGCGATTACTTGCGCAGCGCTTGTGCGTCGACCACCGCGAGTGCCGTCATGTTGATGAGGCGGCGCACTGTCGCGGTCGGCGTAACGATGTGCACGGGCTTGGCGGCACCGAGCAAGATCGGGCCGATGGTGATGCCACCGCCGGCGGCAGTCTTCAGCAAGTTAAACGAAATGTTTGCGGCGTCAAGCGTCGGCATGATGAGCAAGTTGGCGTCGCCTTTGAGCGTGGTGTCAGGCAGGGCAGCGCGCCGGACGTCTTACGATAGTGCCGCATCGCCGTGCATCTCACCGTCGATTTCCAAATCTGGTGCACGCTTGCGGATCATCGCCAATGCTTCGCGCATTTTTACGGCGGTTGGCGCGTCCGAGGTGCCAAACGAAGAGTGTGAGAGGAGTGCGGCTTTAGGCGTCAAGCCGAAGCGGCGAATCTCTTCTGCAGCAAGAATTGCCATCTCGCAAATCTGCTCAGCGGTTGGATTCTCGTTGACGTAGGTGTCGCAGACAAACACGGTGCGCTTGGGCAGCATCAGCACGTTCATCGCATAGAAGTGATCCGCTCCGGCGCGACGCCCAATGACTTGGTCCACGTAATGCAAATGCAGCCCGTGCGTGCCGAAGGTGCCGCAAATCATGCCGTCGGCTTCTCCTCGGTGGATAAGCATCGCGCCAATGAGCGTTAAGCGGCGGCGCATTTCAATCTTTGCGTACTGCTGCGACACCCCACGGCGTGCAGTGAGCTTGTAATACTCTTGCCAGTACTCTCGGTAACGCTCGTCGTACTCTGGATTGATGATCTCGACATCAACGCCAGCGCGCATACGCAAGCCGAACTTCTCGATGCGCTTTTCGAGCACAGCAGGGCGACCAATCAAGATTGGCTTTGCAAGTCCCTCGTCGATAACAACTTGCACCGCGCGCAGCACGCGCTCTTCTTCACCTTCGGCGTAGACGATGCGCTTGGGGTTCTGTTTGGCCTTGGCGAATACCGGCTTCATGATCAAGCCGCTTTGATACACGAATTGATCGAGGCGCTGGTGGTAGGCGTCCCAATCGGTGATCGGATCAGTGGCAACGCCAGAATCCATCGCTGCACGCGCGACAGCGGGGGCAATCTTGGAAATCAAACGCGGATCGAACGGGCGCGGGATCAAATAATCCTTACCAAACGAAACACCGGATTCGCCGTAAGCCATGGCGACGATGTCGGATTGCTCGGCTTGCGCTAAATCGGCGATAGCATTTACCGCAGCGAGCTTCATCGCTTCGTTGATTGTGGTGGCGCCAACGTCGAGTGCGCCGCGGAAAATGAACGGGAAGCAAAGTACGTTGTTGACTTGGTTCGGGTAGTCCGAGCGGCCGGTGGCAATCACGGCGTCGTCGCGAACTTCTCTAATCTGCTCAGGCAAGATTTCCGGCGTCGGATTGGCGAGCGCAAGGATCAGTGGTTTTGGCGCCATGCGCTTCACCATGTCTTGCTTCAACACGCCACCGGCTGACAAACCAAGAAAAACGTCTGCGTCGGCGATGACGTCGCCCAATGTGCGTGCGTCGGTCTCTTTGGCATAACGCGACTTGTTTGGGTCCATCTCTTCTTTGCGGCCTTGGTAAACCACGCCTGCAATGTCGGTCACCCAGATGTTAGACATCTTCACGCCCAGCGCCACCAGCATATCGAGGCACGCGAGCGCCGCTGCGCCCGCGCCCGATGCAACGAGCTTAACCTTAGAGATGTCTTTGCCGACCACCTTGAGGCCATTGACGATCGCCGCACCGACGATGATGGCGGTGCCATGTTGGTCGTCGTGGAACACCGGAATCTTCATGCGTTCGCGCAACTTCTTTTCAACGTAGAAGCATTCGGGTGCCTTAATGTCCTCGAGATTAATGCCCCCGAAGGTGGGCTCGAGTGCGGCGATGATGTCGACCAGTTTTTCGGGGTCGCGCTCGTTGACCTCAATATCGAATACATCGATGCCCGCGAACTTCTTGAATAGCACGCCTTTGCCTTCCATCACCGGCTTCGCGGCAAGGGGGCCGATGGCGCCAAGGCCGAGCACAGCAGTACCGTTGGTAATCACCGCGACCAGATTGCCACGCGCGGTTAGATTGCGTGCTTCATGCGGATGAGCGGAGATTTCTTCGCACACTGCCGCGACACCGGGCGTGTAGGCAAGCGCGAGGTCGCGCTGTGTGGCGAGAGGCTTGGTGGCCGTTACTTCAATCTTGCCCGGTACCGGTTTGCGATGGTACTCGAGGGCGTTCTTCCTGAGGTCTTCTTGCATGGGCATTGTGCGTTTCTCCTCTATGAAGTTTATCACTCAGGGATATCTCGATGACAGGCGACGACCGATTTGCTTGAGACAATCAGTACCAATTCGTGATACCGACTGATCGAGACACGGATGCGCAGGGTTCGGTGATAACCTTCGCGGCGCAGATGAACGGGGCCGAGATCGGCTGTGCGAAGCGGTTTACTCCGGGTGACACAATCGCACCAAGCGTTCTGCGCCCAACATGGAGCAAGACGAAATGAAAAGACGATCGTTCCTGAAGATTGCAGCGAATCTAGCGATTGCGGGCGCTTCTGCGTCGGCAACATCTGCGCGCGCAGTACGGCTTGACGAGAATGCGCCGTTGGTCAATCCCTGCTTGAAACTCAGCGAGGCGTTGCGCCAGCATCCGTTGACCCTCGCCGGTTTCGAAGGTCTGCGCATGGATGACGTGTGGGATTGCCACGCGCACCTGCTGGGCAAAGGACATGGCGACACCGGCGCGTTTGTGAGCCCGAAAATGCAATCAGCTTGGCCACTATGGCAATTGCGGCAGTATGTGCAGTATCGGTTCTATCTCGGCGCGGCGTGCGTGACGGCGGGCACCAAGACCATGGACCGAGATTACCTCGCACGGCTCATTTCAATCATGAACGAGCTGCCATCTGGCTTTCGCGCGATGCTGATGGCCTTTGACCGCACGCACGACGTCAACGGTAAGCCCGTCGACGAGCAATCTGCTTTTTACCTGCCAAATGCATACGCGGCGCGCGTGGCCGCGGCCAACCCAACGCGATTGCTTTGGACGGCGTCGATTCACCCCTACCGGGCGGACGCAGCAGAAGAAGTGACGAAGGTCGTTGCCTCAGGCGCAGTTGCCGTCAAGTGGTTGCCGCCAGCGATGGGCATCGACCCCGCTTCCGCAAAGTGCGATAAGTTCTACGAGGCGATGGCCAAGTTTGATCTCCCATTGATCACGCATGGCGGTGAAGAAAAAGCAGTTGAAGGTGCGCATCAACCGCTCTTCGGTAACGTACTGAAACTGCGTCGACCGCTTGAGCGTGGCGTGCGCGTGGTCGTGGCGCACTGCGCGAGCCTTGGGCGAGATATCGATCTCGATAAAGGCTCGGATGGCCCAGAAGTTTCTGCGTTCTCGTTGTTTGAGCGGCTGATGGCCGATCCCGCTTACGAGGGGCGACTGTTCGGCGATATCTCTGCCACACCGCAAGCAAATCGCTTTACCTCGTTGGCGCAAATTCTGGCTCATCGCGAGTGGGGTAATCGGCTGCTTAACGGGTCAGATTACCCGCTGCCGGGGGTCTTTCCTTTGTTCTCCGTCGATAGCTTCGTCGAGCGCGGCTGGGTCACGCGCGAGGTTGGCGCGCATCTTCAGAGTGTGCGGCAGGCGAATCCGATCCTGTTTGATTTTCTGTTGAAGCGGCATCTACGTATCGATGGCGCAGCGTTCCCCGCTGCGGTGTTTGAAACCGCGCGGGTGTTCCGCCGGAGCGCAGCCGCCGCTTCTGCAAATTCAGCTCAATCTACGCAGGCATCGAGTCGATGAACCACAGCCAATCGGACATCATCCCGCCGCATCCCACTTCCAGCCAGTTTGCCCTGCTGGGTGAGCGCCGCTTCGCGGCGTTTTTTTGGACGCAGTTTCTGGGTGCGGGCAATGACAACATCTTCAAGTTCGCGTTTACGGTGCTTGCGACATACCAAGCCGCGAGTTGGGGTGGGCTCGACCCAAAACTCGCCGGTCCCGTGATCGGTGCGCTTTTCATCCTGCCTTTCGTGCTGTTCTCCGCAACAGCCGGCCAGCTAGCCGACAAGTACGACAAAGCACCTCTGACTAAGTTGGTGAAGGACCTCGAGATAGCTTTTATGGTTGTGATCGCGGCGGGCTTTATCTGGCACTTGCCGACGCTGTTGTTCTTGGGTGTGTTTCTGATGGGGTGCCATTCAACGCTGTTCGGCCCCGTTAAGTTTGCTTACTTGCCGCAGCACTTGCACGACACTGAGTTGACCGGCGGCAACGGGATGATTGAGATGGGCACGTTCACTGCGATCCTCCTCGGATCAATGGCCGGGGGCTTTTTGGTCAAGTTGGGCGATAGCGGTGTACTGTGGGTCGCGGGTGTGTCGCTGTTTGTGGCGGTGCTCGGTCGCGTCACCGCGCATTTCGTGCCGGCCTCGCCGCCGCCGGATCCCGGACTGAAGGTCAATTGGAACCCGGTCACCGAGACCTGGCGCAATCTAAAGATCGCGCACCGGAACCCGACCGTATTTCACTCGCTGATCGGCAACTCATGGTTCTGGTTTATGGGTTCGATTTTCCTGACGTCCCTGACAGGGTTTGCCAAAGAGGTGTTGGGCGGTGACGAACTGGTCGTGCTGCTACTGATGGGGTTGTTTACCGCAGGTATCGGTATCGGCTGCATGCTGTGCGAGAAGTTTTCAGGACACAAGATAGAAATCGGGCTGGTGCCATTCGGCTCCATTGGCATGACGGTGTTTTCGATTGATCTTTACTTCGCGTCGCGCGGGCTCGCCCCAAGCGGGGCGCTCAGTGGCGTGGGCAGCTTTGTCAGCCAATGGTCGAATGTGCGCGTCATGGCGGATTTGTTCTTTATGGCCATGTTTGCGGGCTTCTATTCAGTGCCGCTGTATGCCATGATGCAAGCGCGCGCTGAGCCCGACTATCGCGCCCGCATCATCGCGGCGAACAACATCCTGAATGCGCTCTTCATGGTGCTGGCCTCAGTGATGGCGGCGCTGCTCATGAAATCCGGGCTGAGCCTTCCAGAGTTGTACTTGGTAGTTGGCATCATGAATTTTGCGGTGGCGGCGTACATCTTTTTGCTTATTCCCGAGTTCCTGATGCGATTCCTCGTGTGGATGCTCATCCACACTACCTATCGCGTCAAGGAAGAAGGGCAGATGCACATCCCCGATGAGGGGCCGTGCGTGCTGGTGTGCAATCACGTTAGCTTTGTCGACGCGCTTGTCATCGGCGGTTGCATTCGCCGACCAGTGCGGTTCGTGATGGACCACCGCATTTTCAAGATTCCGGTGCTCAATTTCATCTTTCGCACTGCGGGTACGATCCCGATCGCCTCGGCAAAGGAAGATCCAGTCATGTTGGAGCGCGCCTACGAGCGCATTGATGCGTACCTGAAAGCAGGGGAGGTCGTATGCATCTTCCCAGAGGGACGCATCACCGATAACGGCGATTTGTATCCGTTCAAGCAAGGCATCATGCGCATCATTGAGAAAAGCCCGGTGCCGGTTGTGCCAATGGCGCTGCGCGGACTCTGGGGGAGCTTCTTTTCCCGTTGGGGAGGTGCAGCAATGCGCTACCCGCGCGGTGTGTCTTCGTCGATTGGCTTTGTTGTCGACCAGCCTATCGCGCCGAGCTTGGTCACGCCTGAGTTGTTGCAGCAGAAAGTGGCGCTGCTGCGCGGCGATTGGAAGTAGTCAAGCTCCAAGCGCGTGCTACACTCAAAAACGCTCTACGCTGACTTTGCGCCTAATGCGTGCGCTTACTCTGCGTTCAAAAACACTTTTTTCGTCTAGTCCATCATGTCCGGCAGCACACTCGGCAAACTCTTCACCGTTACCAACTTCGGCGAGTCGCACGGTCCCGCGATCGGCTGTGTCATCGATGGGTGTCCTCCCGGAATGCTGCTCAGCGAGGCAGATATGCAGCCGGACCTCGATCGACGCAAACCCGGCACTTCGCGCCACGTTACGCAACGTCGCGAGGATGATTGCGTTGAGATTTTGTCAGGTGTGTTCGAGGGCAAAACGACCGGCGCACCCATCGCATTGCTGATCCGCAACGAAGACCAGCGCAGCAAAGATTACGGCAACATCGCCGACAGCTTTCGCCCCGGTCACGCGGATTACACCTACTTGCAAAAGTACGGCATTCGCGACCATCGCGGTGGCGGTCGTTCGTCCGCCCGCTTGACCGCGCCCACGGTAGCGGCTGGCGCTGTCGCCAAAAAATGGCTCCAAGAGCGCTATGGCGTTGCGATCCACGGTTATCTCGCCGCGCTGGGCGTGAACAAGATTCCGTTTGAGTCGCTGGATCATGTACACAACAATCCGTTCTTCGCGGCCAATGAATCGATGATTGCCGAACTCGAGGCATTCATGGATCGGCTGCGCAAGTCAGGCCAGAGCTGCGGCGCGCGCATCAACGTGGTGGCCAGCGGGGTACCCGTTGGGTGGGGCGCGCCGATTTACGATCGCCTTGACGCGGCTATCGCCTACGCAATGATGGGCATTAATGCGGTGAAGGGCGTCGAGATCGGCGCTGGTTTTCATTCTGTCGATCAGCTCGGTACCGAGCACTCCGATGAAATGACGCCAGAGGGATTCTTGTCGAACAATGCGGGCGGCGTGTTGGGCGGGATTTCAACCGGCCAAGACATCACTGTATCGATTGCAATTAAGCCGACCAGTTCAATTCGGCTCGATCGCCAAACGATCAATAAGCAAGGCGAGAGTGTGGTCATCAACACGCATGGTCGCCATGATCCATGCGTAGGCATTCGCGCGACGCCCATCGCCGAGGCTTATTTGGCGCTCGTGCTCATCGACCACGCGCTGTTGCATCGCGCACAGAACGCAGACGTGCAGGCGGGCGTGCCTACCGTTCCGGGCGGCGTTGGCGCGTCGACCAAGTAATCGATAGCACGCGCGGGCGCTTGCGCGCTAGTTAGGCGAGCATTCGATCGGCTGCGACGAAGTACTTGCGTGCGTAAGCCAGTAGCTGCCCGTCGCTCGGGTGGTCGACTGTTTCGACGCCAATCACATGATCGAGCAGCGCATGATGACGCTTGGTGATGTGTTTGATGAACGCGAGCTTAGCGTTGGCCGGGCCGACGATGAGCCACTCACGGTTATCGCGAATCTTTTGCACGATGGCGTCGTAGTACTCTGGATGCTCGGCCGCTTTGCCTGAGCCAACACTGTCGGCGCGGTGATGTTGGTGTTCATTTTTGTGTGCCGAGTGCACGACGACAGGTTTTTCGGCCGTTTCGCGACCGAAGGCAATGATGTGGGCTTCGCTGTGATCCAGCCAAACGACGACGTGACTTGCAGACATGCGGACTCCTCGTGTGAGATGTTCTGATACTGCAAATCTATGCTGATCTACCGCTCAGGCGTTGATGTGCGTCAAAGAGATCGGTTGCCGGTTGATTGCCCCATGTTGCGGCGCACCAAAACGGTGCCGCCCGCTATAATGGGATGATGAACACAAATTCGAATCACGCGCCGCAAACGCTGTACGACAAGTTGTGGAACGCGCATGTTGTGCATTCCGAAGCGGATGGCACGGCGCTGATTTACATCGACCGGCATCTGGTGCACGAAGTGACTAGCCCGCAGGCATTTGAGGGGCTCGAAATCAATGGGCGCAAACCATGGCGCTTGAAATCGATCGTCGCGACGGCTGACCACAATGTGCCCACGACCGCGCGCAAGGACGGCATCGAAGACCCGATTTCGCGCTTGCAGGTCGAAACCCTCGACAACAACATCTCGAAGTTTGGTATTGCCGATTACTACGGCATGAACGATGCGCGCCAAGGAATCGTGCACGTGATCGGTCCTGAGCAAGGTGCGACCTTGCCGGGCATGACGGTGGTCTGTGGAGACTCTCACACATCAACCCACGGTGCATTCGCTGCATTGGCGTTCGGCATTGGCACGTCTGAAGTTGAGCACGTGATGGCTACGCAGTGCCTCAATGCCAAAAAAATGAAATCGATGCTTGTCAGTGTCGAAGGACAAGTCGGCAAAGGCGTCACGGCAAAGGACATCGTGCTCGCGATCATCGGCAAGATCGGCACAGCGGGCGGCACCGGCTACGCGATCGAGTTTGCCGGCTCGGCGATTCGCGCGCTGTCGATGGAAGGCCGCATGACAGTGTGCAATATGGCCATTGAGGCCGGTGCGCGCTCCGGCATGATCGCAGTCGACGACACCACCATCAGCTACTTGCGTAATCGCCCGTTCTCACCAAAGGGCGACCATCTGGCGCGCGCGGAAGCCTATTGGCGCACGCTAGTGAGCGATGTAGGCGCGACCTTCGATGCGGTGGTTTCGTTGAATGCGCGCGAAATCCGCCCGCAGGTTACCTGGGGCACTTCGCCTGAGATGGTGACGACGATCGACGGGCTCGTGCCTGACCCGAAATCAGAGCAGGATCCCGTTAAGCGTGAAGCGGCTGAGCGTGCGCTGCAGTACATGGGCTTGAACCCCGGAACGCCGATTAATCAGATCAAGATCGACAAAGTGTTTATTGGCAGTTGCACCAATTCGCGCATCGAAGATCTGCGTGCGGCGGCTGGCGTGCTGCGCGGCAGACGTATTGCAGACAATGTCAAGCTTGCGATGGTAGTGCCAGGCTCGGGACTGGTGAAGCGCCAAGCGGAATCTGAAGGGCTCGACAAGATTTTTGTCGCCGCAGGTTTTAAGTGGCGCGAGCCGGGCTGCTCGATGTGCTTGGGTATGAACGATGACCGATTGTCACCGGGTGAACGGTGTGCGTCGACGTCGAATCGCAATTTCGAAGGGCGCCAAGGCGCGGGTGGACGTACCCACCTTGTGAGCCCAGAGATGGCGGCGGCCGCTGCAATCGCGGGACGGTTTGCCGATGTTAGAGAAATTCTCTAGGAGATAGACATGAAACGATTTATCGCAATTGCGCTCGCTGGCTTGTTTACGATGGGTTTGGCTGGCTGCAACACCATTGAGGGTGTCGGCAAAGACATCAAGAAGGGCGGCGAAGTGATCGAGAAAACGGCAGAGAAAACTGCCGAGAAGATGAAAAAATAGTGGAAGCGTTTCGCCAACATCTGGGGCTGGTTGCGCCGCTTGATCGCGCCAACGTCGATACTGACGCGATCATCCCGAAGCAATTCCTGAAATCGATCAAGCGCACGGGCTTTGGTCCCAACGCGTTCGACGAGTGGCGCTACCTCGACCAGGGTGAGCCGGGAATGGACAACAGCAAGCGTCCGCTCAACCCGAAGTTCGTGCTCAACGAACCACGCTACGCCGGCGCGAGTGTGTTGCTGACCCGCAAGAATTTTGGTTGCGGTTCGTCGCGTGAGCACGCGCCTTGGGCGCTGCAGCAGTATGGATTCAAGGCAATCATTGCGCCTTCGTTTGCGGACATCTTTTTCAACAACTGCTTCAAGAATGGCCTGCTTCCGATTGTGTTGACCGAGGCGCAGGTCGATCACTTGTTCAACATCGTGTTTGCCACGCCCGGTCTCAAACTGAATGTCGATCTTGAGCGGCAGGTAGTCGAAGTTCCTGCGGGTGAAAGTTATCGCTTCGAGGTTGAGCCGTTTCGCAAAGAGTGCTTGCTCAACGGTTGGGACGAGATTGGGCTGACCATGCGGCACACCGAGAAGATTCGGGCTTACGAAGCTGCGCGCGCGCAGCGGGAGCCGTGGTTGTTCTCATGACACGTCTGCCCCAGGAGGGGCGGGCGAACGATTTCCCGCCTACGAAAAGGCAGGAGTGCAGTTCAAGTTCTGTGAGCTAAAAAATGAAAATTGCAGTTCTCGCCGGTGATGGCATCGGCCCCGAAATCATGGCCGAAGCGCTCAAGGTGCTCGATGCGTTGCGACGCGACGGGCTCAAGGCCGAGACAGAGAGCGCACTCGTCGGTGGTGCCGCGTACGACGCACACGGTCACCCGCTGCCCGAAGCGACGCTGCGACTCGCGCAAGCTGCAGATGCGGTCTTGTTTGGATCGGTCGGCTCACCTAAGTACGACAGCTTGCCGCGCGAACATCGCCCCGAAAAAGCCATCCTCGGTCTGCGCAAAGAGTGCGATTTTTTTGCCAACTTGCGTCCGGCCACCGTGTTTCCAGAACTCGCTGATGCATCGACGCTGCGCGCCGAAGTGGTCGCAGGCCTGGACATCATGATCATTCGCGAACTCACGGGTGACATTTACTTCGGTGAGCCGCGTTCGGTGACTGGTGAAAAAGGTCAGCGAGTCGGCGTCAACACCATGCACTACACCGAGGCACAAATCAGCCGCATCATGCACGTCGCGTTTCGAACCGCGCGGCAACGCGCAGTTGGCAGACCCGGGAAGCTGTGCAGCATCGACAAGATGAACGTGCTGGAAACAATGCAGCTCTGGCGCGACATCGCGGTCGAGATTGCGCCTGAGTATCCCGACGTCGCACTGTCGCACATGCTGGTCGACAACGCAGCCATGCAACTCATACGCAACCCAAAACAGTTTGATGTGATGGTCGCCGGCAACATGTTTGGCGACATCCTGTCTGACGAAGCCTCAATGCTCACAGGCTCGATCGGCATGCTGCCATCGGCATCACTGGATGCAAATGGCAAGGGCCTGTATGAGCCTATTCACGGGTCGGCGCCGGATATTTCAGGTAAAGGCATTGCCAACCCACTCGCGCAGATTTTGTCGCTAGGCATGATGTTGCGCTACACCTTCAACCTCCCTGACTGGGCAGATCGCGTCGATGGCGCGGTCAAGAAGACCCTCGCGCAAGGGTGGCGCACTGGCGATATCGCTAAGCTGGGTGAGAAGGTGTGCAGCACGAGTGAGATGGGCGCAGCCGTCGTCGGTAATTTGTAGGGAAGTGAATCGGAGCGGGTGGTTCGCTGATGCCACGTCCAGAAACTCTGCTCCGGCCACTTTGAGCAACGTAAACGTAAGAGAAAACACGAATGTCCAAAATGAAAGTCGGTCTGGTCGGTTGGCGCGGAATGGTCGGTTCCGTTTTGATGCAGCGCATGCGCGAAGAGAATGATTTCGCGCACATCGAGCCATTCTTCTTCACCACGTCGAACGTCGGTGGTACGGCGCCTGCCGAGGCGAGGGGTGCGCCGTTGCGTGATGCCAAAGACTTCAAGCAACTTTCGGCGATGGATGTGGTGATTACCTGCCAAGGCGGCGACTACACAACCGAAATCTACGAACCACTGCGCAATGCTGGTTGGACAGGCTATTGGATCGACGCGGCGAAGACGCTGCGCATGAAGGACCACGCCGTGATCATTCTTGATCCGGTCAATATGCCGGTCATCAAGAACGCGCTCACTCGGGGTGTGAAGGACTACATCGGTGGTAACTGCACCGTCTCATGCATGCTGATCGGTTTGTCGGGGCTGTTCCAAAACGACCTCGTCGAATGGATGACATCGATGACCTACCAGGCGGCCTCTGGTGGTGGCGCAACGCACATGCGCGAGCTGCTCACGCAGTTTGGCACCATCAACGCTGAGGTGAAAGCACTTCTCGGCGACCCGCACTCCGCGATTCTGGAAATTGATCGCAAGGTGCTCGCGAAGCAGCACGCGTTGAGCGCGGAGGAAACGCAGCATTTCGGTGTGCCCTTGGCCGGTAACCTCATCCCTTGGATCGACAAGGACATGGCGAGCATGGGTACACCGGGCATGTCCCTGGAAGAATGGAAGGGGATGGCAGAGACCAATAAGATTCTCGGCCGTGGCCCTGGCTTCGATGCGACGGCGATCCCCATCGACTCGCTCTGCGTACGTGTCGGTGCAATGCGCTGCCATTCCCAAGCGCTCACCATCAAACTCAAACGCGACGTGCCGCTCGATGAAATCGAGGCATTCATTGCGAATGCGAACGAGTGGGCGAAGGTTGTACCCAACACGCGCTAGGCGTCTATCCGCGATTTGACGCCAGCAGCTGTAACGGGCCGCATGCACATCCCGGTGGGCCGCCTGCGTAAGCTAGCGATGGGGCCAACCTACCTCTCGGCATTTACGGTAGGCGACCAATTGCTCTGGGGTGCGGCTGAACCGCTCCGGCGCATGCTCAGAATTCTTCTTGAAAAATAAGGGCTTACGCAGTTTTTCTCGTACTGCTGCCTGACCGTCGGCAAAATAAGACGTTCTCGCGAAAAACCTCACCGTAATCGCGGTAGGGGGGACGTTTGAGGGCACTTTTTGCCTACCTCAAACGTGAGAAATAGAATAAAGTTGCAACTATAACTTGTTGATGTTATTGTAGTTCGTCACAAAATTTCAGAGGGTTGGGGTTTACCGCATGAGCCGTCCACCGAAAAAGACACTCGCGGCAGCGATCGGGGGGATTCTTCTCGCTCTCGCGTCTTCCGCGATACATGCAGCAGGCCTTGGCAAACTGTCGGTCAACTCGGCATTGGGTCAGCCCCTGTCTGCCGAGATTGAGCTCGTTTCGCTGCAGCCCGGCGAATTTGAGGCGCTTGCCGCGCGCGTGGCGAGCCCCGAGGCTTACACAGAAGCTCGCATCGAATACAGCCCGTTGCTGCGCCAGTTACGCTTCACCGTTGAGCGTAAGGCCGATGGTCGCCCCATCCTCAAGATTTCGAGTGGTGCACCCATCAATGAGCCATTTCTCGATGTGCTTGTTGAATTGACTTGGCCGGCGGGTCGCTTGGTACGTGAGTACCCCATCTTGCTCGATCCGCCTGGCTTTAACGAAGCGCGCATCCAAGCGCCGGTCGCGGCCGTTGCGCCACTCGCAGCCGCGCCAGCGGCATCAACGGCGGCACCCATCACACCTTCTCAGCTGCCCTCGGCGCGCGCCGAAGCCTCGACCAAAAGCGACACCTACGGCCCAGTGAAGCGCGGTGACACACTGTCTAAGATCGCCAACGAAATGCGCGGCGAAGGCATCACGCTCGACCAAATGCTTGTTGCGCTCTTCCGCGAAAACAAACAAGCCTTTGGCAACAAAAATATGAATCTGCTCAAGACCGGGCAGATTCTGCGCATTCCGACCGCCGCTGAAGTCGCTAAGATCACGCAAGCCGAGGCACGCAAAGAAGTGAGCGTGCAGGTTGCCGATTGGAAAGCCTACCGCGAACAAATCGCTGGTACGGTCGCTGCAGCGCCTGCCGCTAAGCCAGCCGCAACCAACGTGGCAACTGGGCAACTGACGGCACCGAAACCTGCGCCAACGCCGGAAGCACCAAAGACTGACCAGTTGAAGATCGCCAAGGCGGATACTGTGGCGCCAGCCGGTGCTGCCGGTGCGAAGACAGTTGATGGCAAGGTGGCAGCAAAGGACGACGCGGTCGCCAAGCAGAAGGCACTTGAAGAAGCGAAGTCGCGTATCGCCGAGCTAGAAAAACAAAAGGCCGATGCGCAGAAGCTTATCGACCTCAAGGCAGCCCCACCTGGAGCGAAGCCTGCTGACGGCAAGACAACGCAGCCAACTCAAGTCGCGCAGGCAACGCCTCCGGCAGCTCCGGGGGCAGCACCTGCCGCACCAGCGGCGGCTCCTGCGGCACCGGGCGCAGCACCAGCAACGCCGCCTGCTGATGCGGCAGCGGCGCCGAAACCTGCGCCAAAGCCTGCACCGAAGGCACCGCCTCCACCGCCACCAGAACCAACCGTAATGGATATGGTGATGGATAACCTGCCGATCATCGCCGGAGCGGGTGGTGCTGCGCTGTTGGGCGCAGGTGGTTTCGTCTACATGCGCCGCCGCAAAAAGGCTGGCAGCGGTGGTGCCACGACGCAGAGCTCGTCGTTGATGCCTTCTGATCTGAAGCCGAACACGGTCACTGGCGCGAAAGCGGGTGGTTTGGTCGATACAGGCAATAGCTCGTTCCTGACCGACTTCGATAAGACCGGCCCAGGTGCGATTGATACGGACGAAGTCGATCCGGTTGCTGAGGCAGATGTTTACATCGCCTACGGTCGTGACGCGCAGGCAGAAGAAATCCTGAAGGAAGCCATGGCGCGCGACAAGTCGCGCCATGAGATCCCCATGAAGCTGCTCGAGATCTACCACGCCCGTAAGAGCGCTCCGGCGTTCGAAACGGTCGCGCGCGAACTCAAGGAGGCGGTGGGCGAAGATAGTCCGTTGTGGGCCAAGGCCGCGTCGATGGGCGCTTCGATTGATCCGAATAATGCCCTCTACGGTGGTGCAAGCGGCTCTTTTCAGGCCACTGCTGCGTTTGCCGCAGGTGGTGCCGCGCTCGCTGCTGGCGCTGCTGCCGGTGAGGCGGAAGTCGCCAAGCCCGACCTCGACTTCGACTTGGGCTTTGACGACACCGGCACGGCCACCGCAACCTCTGCTCCTGCAATCGACATTACCGCGCCTGCGACTGATCAACCTGCTCCAGAAGCGGATGCTGGTGGCCTCGATTTTGATTTGGGACTGAATGTTGGGGCTCCACCCGCACCAAGCGCGACAGCCGCTCCTGCACCTGAGGCAGACGCTGGCGGTTTGGACTTTGATCTCGGTCTCGACATTGGTGGAGCGCCTGCTCCAGCAGCAGCG
>JAJTHU010000122.1 GCA_021300055.1 Nitrosomonadaceae bacterium
ATGCAGCGGGCGCGTGAGTGATGGACAACTGAGATTTCAAACGAGCGACCGATGACCTTTACCGCCGTAATTGCCGAAGACGAACCCATCCTTCGGGCACAACTTAAAGCCAAGCTGGGCAAACTCTGGCCCGATCTGAAGATCCTCGCTGATGTTGGCGACGGAGAGGCTGCGCTTGAAGCGATTGCTGAACATCAACCGAGCTTGGCTTTCTTGGACATCCAAATGCCCGAGATGACGGGCATTGAGGTTGCGAAGAGCCTCGCCTCAAACCGCGAGATCAAGTGCCATGTCGTATTTGTTACCGCATTTGACCAGTACGCGGTGGATGCCTTCAACGCCGGCGCCATTGACTACGTGCTAAAGCCCTACTCGGACGAACGGCTGCAATCGGCAGTAGAGCGCTTGAAGGAACGGCTATCTGCTGTGCCTGCTCAACCGCAGAACCTCGAAGCCTTGATGCAGCAACTTGCCGCGCGGCTGAATCCGGGCGCAGAGAAATTGAAATGGATCAAAGCCAACATCGGCTCGAACCTGCGACTCATTCCGATCGAAGACGTGCTGTTCTTTCAATCAGATGAGAAGTACACGTTGGTTGCAACTAAAGAGTTTGATGCGTTGATCAAGACACCCATTAAGGAAATTCTTGAAGGTGTCGATAGCGAAAAATTCTGGCAAATCCATCGCTCAACGGTCGTGCAGGCGGCGGCAATCGAGTCGGTTTCACGTGATTTTCGCGGTCAAGCCTTTGTTAAAGTGCGCGGACGCAAGGAGACACTAACGGTTTCCCGGCCGTTCTCTCACCTGTTTAAGCAGATGTAGGTCGATTTCGTCGGCCAAAATTTGGTTTTGTCGAGTTTGGGCAGCGCGATAGCCGACACTACGGCATCATTCGCCCATGACCTCCAACCAAACGAACCCCACTCCAACGCCCGGCTTTACGTGGAACACTGCCGCGCGGCGGCTCGTCATACGCCTGTGGCTAAGTTGGTCCGCAGTCTTGGCGGGCTTCTTCTTTTTGATGATGCTGGTAAAGCCAGCCTCTCAGCCAGTGCTCCTTCCCATCGTGTTGGGGCTCATTCTTGGTGCGCTGGTGGCATGGATCTATGCGCCAGTGCACGTTAGGCGCACTTACGCCCTTGTTGGTGCGCTTACAGACGAAACGCTGGCAAATCGCCACTACCGCCGCATCGAAGTAAGTATGCCGGTGGATGCTGCCTTCGAGATGCTCAAAGGTGTATTTGCTGATTTGCCCGGAATCGAGCTTCGACGGACTGAGCCGGAACTGCGCAGAATTTATGCGCATGTCGAACGGCTCGACGCATACGGCATGAACTTCACAAAGAGCACAATAGGCGACCAAATCCTCATGATGGTTTCTGGCCCCATCACAGGTCCGGACAGCCATTCAACGATTGAGCTCTGGACTGGGCCAAACATGCCGCGCTGGCTCGACTGGGGTCTCCCAGACCTTGGCAATAATTTGCAGCACGCCGAATCGATTTGTCGAGCGATCGCGCGACGAGTAAGTGAGCGCCGAGCCGCAGAGCAGGCAGAAGCCGAAAAGCTGCAACTTTCAAAGCAAATTTCTGAAGCAAGGCTGGCAGCCCTCCAGTCGCAGGTCGAGCCCCACTTTCTGTACAACACACTTGCCACTGCCCAAGTGCTCACACGCTCGGACCCGGAGCGTGCATACGCAATGATGGGTCATCTCATCAACTTCTTGCGCGCGGGGCTACGCAGCGAGTCTGGGCGTCGTCTTCTCAATGACGAAGTCGATCGACTTGGCGCCTATCTCGAGATCATGAAAGTGAGAATGGGAAAGCGGCTTGAGTTCGATATCCGCATTCCAGAGGGTGTGCGAATGCATTCTTTCCCTGCCATGGTCTTGCAGATGCTCGTGGAAAACGCGATTAAGCACGGGCTCGAGCCTAAGCCAGCGGGCGGGACTGTCGTTGTAGAAGCGCGGGAGCTCGACGGAAGTCTCGTTGTTGAGGTGCGGGACGACGGCCGCGGAATCGGCGAAGGAACCTCAGGCAGCGGCGTGGGTTTGCGTAACATTCGTGAGCGGCTCCAACTCGAATATGGTGCAGGCGCGAGCTTTTCGCTGTCCCCTAACCAGCCTACGGGAATTACGGCGCGCGTTGTAATCCCGCTTGACGCTAGATAAACCTAACCCACCGAATCTGTAAAAAACATGCGTGAACGACCAACTGCCGTCATCGCCGAAGATGAAGCTCTGCTGCGCAACGATTTGCTAGGCGCATTGCGCGAGGCCTGGCCCGAGCTCCAAATCGTTGGTGAAGCCGAGGACGGGGCCACCGCGATCGAGGAAATCATCGCGAAGCGACCGGACATCGTATTCTTGGACATTCGCATGCCGGGACTCTCGGGGCTAGATGTCGCGTCAATCGTGCGCGAACAGCAGCCCGATGTTCGGATCGTATTTGTCACGGCTTACGATCAGTATGCGGTCGAAGCGTTTGCTGCACGCGCGGTGGACTATTTGCTAAAGCCAGTCGACCGAGTCCGCCTCGCGGAGACGGTGGCACGGCTGAAGGCTTCCCCGTCAAGCAATGGCGCTGCGGCAAATGCTGAGTCAGCGCTGCGCGACATGGCCTCTCGGTTGTCGCCACCAGCAGAGCCGCTTACATGGATCACAGCCAGCGCAGGCAAAGAGACGCGCTTGATCATGGTCGATGACATCGCATTTTTCCAAGCAGACAATAAGTACACAGTGGTTATGACAGCAGAGGGCGAGGCCCTCATCCGCAAGCCAATTAAGGAACTACTTGAGGCGCTCGACCCCCAACAATGGAAGCAAGTTCACAGATCTACGATCGTGAATTTGCGGGCAATCAAATCGATTGCGCGCGACGAATCCGGTAAAGGGCTGGTCAAATTCCGTTCGACAGCGGCCACTGTCTCGGTCAGCCAACCGTTCATGTATTTGTTTCGCAACATGTAGTCACACGCGAGCAGCGTGCAGGCATAAAATGGCGTCTGGTCGGTGGTTCACCAAGGCGTCGCCGGACGGCAAACCCGTCAGCTAAACCCACTCGTTCCTCCTCTTCAGGTCCACTCTTCGTGTGTCCTGCTGCAAGTCGGCGACCCCAGCGACCGGATTTTCCGGTTTGACGCACGGCAAGGAGTTGACATGAATCCGAACCGCCAAACGGTACCGCTTCGCGTTGCCGACATTTCGACCTTCGCCAAGCAATTGCGCCAGATGCTGATTGAGGCAAGCGAGCCGCCTACTCATCTGAGCTTACTCAACATGCTCGCGCGCAGCGCTGGGCATCGTAGCTTTCAGGCATTCCGACGAGCCGCCCTCGAGGCACCACTCCCCGCGCGGTCGAGTGAATCGCCAGCGCCGCTCGATCCCGCGAGCAGTCTTGTTGCTCCCAAGACCGACGCGAGCGGTGCGCCGCTATCCCGCGCCGTCGCTCGAGCATTGACGCACTTTGATGTCGGAGGCCGCCTGACACGCTTCCCGCAACAACTTAGTGTGCGGGATTTGACGCTATGGGGGCTCTGGTGCCGTTTCCCTTCGGGTCGGGATTTGGATGAGGCCGCAGTGAACGACATCATCGAGCGCTTCCATCGATTTGGTGATGTCGCCACCCTGCGACGCGAACTCGTCAACACAAAACTCCTGTGGCGAACGCGCGACGGTCGTGTGTATCGACGCGAAGCGGTCAAGCCTGAAGGTGAAGCCGCCACGTTCCTTGCGCTACTCACTACCCTAGCGACTCCGAAGCAATTGAAGCGATGAAGTGCGCGCCGCGCTTTGAGCTACACACGATAAGCGACACAGCTGTTAGCCGACAGCAGGTGGCGATCCTTTTCGATGAGTGCCATGACTATTTCTCACTCGTTGAGGGGTGTCTGCCTTCGGGCGCACAGACCGAGGATTTCTTCACAGGAATACCTGAGGGGTTTACTGTAGAGGACGTGTTGCTCCACGCAGTTGTCGTCGATGACAATTGGGTCGGTGTCACGAGTTTGTTGAAGCGCTGGAATCGACCTGATAAGTGCATGCTGGGCTTGATGCTTCTCAGTCCTCCTGCCCGCCGCAGCGGACTTGGTCGGGCTGTGCTCGCGTCTCTTGAGCAGATGGTTCGAGAAGATCCAACGATGCGTGTACTGCGCGTGGGCGTGGTGGTGACAAACGTAGCCGCAATGGGCTTTTGGCGCAAAATGGGATTTACCGAGACCGGGGAGATAAAGTCCCGACCGGAGTTCGTCGCACCCATTATCATCTTCGAGAAGAGTTTGGAGTGAATGCATCATGATCTATTCGCTGGGTGACAAGCACCCGACGCTTTTAGGCAACAACTACATCGCGCCAACGGCCGCAGTGATTGGTGATGTTGTGCTCGGCAAAAACACCTCGGTCTGGTGGGGCAGCACTATTCGCGGCGACAGCAACACCATTACCCTCGGTGAGAACGTCAACATTCAGGATGGCTCGGTGCTGCACACGGATGACGGCGTTGTCCTGAAGCTTGAGGACAATGTTTCTGTTGGTCACATGGTGATGCTGCACGGCTGCACGGTGCGCGAGGGCTCGTTAATCGGTATTCGTGCGGTGGTGCTGAATCACGCTGTCATCGGACGTGAGTGCCTCATTGGCGCTGGCGCACTTATCCCCGAGGGAAAGGAGATTCCAGATCGATCTCTCGTACTTGGGGCGCCCGGCAAGGTTGTTCGTCAGTTGAGTGACGATGAGGTTAAGTTGTTGCGGTGGATCTCCCAACACTACGTCGAAAACGGCGCCCTTTACCGTGACCAGCTCAAGCAGATTTAGTCTTCACGCCAATATCTGGTGATGCTTTTTTTGAGATTGAGACGCTAGCGTTGAGTGACGCCAGTTCCACCGCACGAATACTTCAACCCCATCCACCTGCCGCGGCGTCGCGTGCGTTTGGTGGGGCGTTGTTTCTTTACGTGCTGGTTTTGCTATATGCCAGCCTCGCGCCGTTTTCTGGCTGGAGCGACGAGCAATCACTAACACTATTGGACTGGCCTCGCTATATCGTACCCTTCGATGTCTTCATCAATGTGGTTGCGTATTTGCCGTTCGGATATTTACTCGCCGGTCGCGCATTGCGCGGCCAGTCGTTCGAAATCAGCACTCGCGATGGACTTCGATGGTGGATTATTGCGACGCTGGCAGGGGCCGCACTTTCACTGCTGCTCGAGTTTTTGCAGAGTTATCTTCCCGGCCGCGTTTCCTCTCCTGTCGACGTTCTCGCGAACGCCATGGGCGCCGCGATAGGTGCAATGGCAGTGCTTCTGTCGCCGGGTCAGCACTTGCTACGTCGTGCGATCGTCTGGCGCTACCGCTATTTTTCCACCGCGCCTCTCGTGGACTGGGGGCTGCTGCTATTGTTGGTGTGGTTTGTTGCGCAACTCAATCCAGCGATTCCGATGTTTGAAGCCGGATTCATCGCCATCGCGTTTCAGGACGGGGCCGCGCAAAATGTGTACGACGCTTGGGTGCTGTTGCCACAGGCGCTTGGAATTGCCCTGAACGTGACTGCATTCGCTTTGCTGCTTTCAGTGCTCCTCAGGGCGCCATTTTCATCACTGTTGCCCGTCGTCATCGCCTTGGGGATCGGCTTTGGCGCTAAGGTGCTCATGGCATCTCTATTGCTGAAAGCACCACAACTGGTTTCCACGCTTTCACCGGCTTCTGTCTTTGGGGTGTGCGGTGGGCTGCTTACTTTCGTGCTGTTGCAGCATGTCGCATGGCGTTGGCGTTGTTTTTGGGGCAGCTTGTTTGTGTTTGCCGGTGGGGTCATGGCGAAGCTTGTGGCGGCCTATCCAACGTTTGAAAGCGCATTGAAGCTGTTTAATTGGCCTTACGGCCAATTGGCAAATTTCACGGGCCTCACTCGGTGGATGAACGAGATCTGGCCGTTGCTCGCATTACTGCTGCTGGCAAGCATGTTTGTTTCTCGTCCGCCCTCTTCAGAGCAATCGGAGTAAGCCAATTGAGCTATTACCAACACCATGTTTTTTTCTGTACCAATTCCCGTGCAGATGGGCGTCAATGCTGTCAGCAGCACAGAGCAGACGAGGTGCGCGACTACGCAAAGAAACGCATCAAGGAACTTGGCCTCAACGGCGAGGGCAAAGTTCGTATCAATTTGGCCGGATGCCTCGATCGGTGCTCGGAGGGGCCGGTGCTGGTTGTTTACCCCGAAGAGGTCTGGTATCACTACGTGGACACCAGTGACGTCGACGAAATCATCTCCGAGCACCTGCAGAATGGTCGTGTTGTAGAGCGGTTGCGCATCTGATGGCCGCGCCTTTCCAGAGTGAACGCCTGCTCATTGAGGGTGCCGCAGGTCACATCGAAGTGGCAGTGCACGCGCGAGAAGATGCCCCACGTGCAATCGCAATCGTTGCCCATCCACACCCACTCTATGGTGGCACCATGGACAACAAGGTCGTGACGACCCTAGCGCGAGCGTTATTCGAAGCGGGTGCTGATGTCTATCGTTTCAACTTTCGTGGGGTCGGGGAGAGCGCGGGCGAGCACGATAACGGCCGTGGCGAGACTGAAGACATGCTGCGCGTGATCCAGCTTGCCCAGGCCCGCTCGTCCGCTGGATTGCCGTTGTGGGCCGCAGGTTTTTCATTTGGCGGAGCAGTCGCGCTGGCGGCGTCAGAGCAGCAGTCGCTGGACAAAATGATTCTGGTGGCGCCGGCGTTTTCACGGCTGTCGCACTGGGAGAACGTTGCGTCGGGCGGAAGCCCGCCGACTGAAACGCTGTTGATTCATGGCGAAAAGGACGACACCGTTGCGCTTCAGGATTCGCTTGATTGGGCGCGGCCGAGGGACGTCGTCGTCTGCGTGGTTCCGGGCGCAGATCACTTCTTTCATCAGCGTTTGCACATCGTCAAGCGCCTTGCATTCCGGCATGCCATATGCGGTGGCGCGGACGAACGTTGACCCCCTCGCTTTGGGTGGCACACCCGATCGCGTCATTGTTAGACAATGTGAACTGTGCGGATAATCACGGTACGC
Source organism: Nitrosomonadaceae bacterium (assembly GCA_021300055.1). GTDB lineage: Bacteria > Pseudomonadota > Gammaproteobacteria > Burkholderiales > Usitatibacteraceae > UKL13-2. Next base: position 7,040 of record JAJTHU010000122.1, read on the forward strand.
ATTCGAAGCAACACGCAGAATTTCACGGTCTAAGTGGTGCCCCTATTCGGTCCATCGATTGCGTGTCATGCTGAGCTCACTCCCACTCTTTCACAATCTCGATCAGGCGCAGCGCAATAGCATCGGCGCCCAGGTGTCGTTGCGCGCGTTTGAAAAAGGCGCGGTGATTCTGCATGAGGGTGAGGCGGCGGACTCGTTGTTTTTGATCGTCACCGGGCAGGTCAAGGTGTTCTCTGTGGATCCTGATGATCCCGGGCGCGAGGTCATCCTCAAAACACTCGGCGCGGGAGAATTCTTCGGTGAGCTACCGCTCTTTGATCACGAACCACGTAGCGCAAGTGTGGCAGCGCTTGAACGTTGCCATGTACAAGTGTTGTCTTACCGCGCGTTCCAACGTGCCATGCAAGCCTCGCCTGATATTGCGCAAAAGGTTCTAGAGACATTGGCACGGCGGTTGCGAGCAGCCAACCGTAAGGTCGGCGATTTGGCGCTGTTGGGTATCTCTGGCCGGGTGTCGCGAATTCTGCTCGAACTCGCCATTCTGTCGAACGGGCGACGCGTCGTGGGTGAACCCTTCACCCAGCAAGATCTCGCCAACATGGTGGGTGCTTCTCGGGAGATGGTCAATCGAACCTTGCGTGATCTCGAGGCAGGCGGTTATATCACTATCCAACGTAAATCGATCACGATCCTCAACGAAGCGATGCCCAACTAGTCGCGTCGGAATTGCTCTCGCAAAAAAAGCCCGCCGTTGGCGGGCTTTTCGTTTGCGGTATGCAAAATTACTTGTACTTGACGCTGCAACCGTAAGGCGTGGTGCTTGGCGTCGAGATCGGCTTGCCTGCGCGCGACTCTTCCAAGGCGGCGACAACGAAGTTTTTCGCCGTCTTCACCTCGTCAAGCTTGGTACCGCGTTTGTCATCGATGGCACCTGCGTAGACGAGCGTGCCAGCTGGGTTAATGACATACATGTGCGGCGTGGTTTTTGCTGCATACGCTTGGCCGACCTTGCCGTCCGCGTCGGTCGCATACGCGTCTGGTGCGGCTTTTTTGTCCGACAGATAGCCCTTTAGCTTGTCGTTAGCCATGAAATCTTTGTGTTCCGGATTGGTCGAGTTGATGGTCAGCCAAACCGTGTCTTTTGCTTCGTATTTGTTCTGCAGAGCTTGCATGTTGTTCGAATCGTAGTGCTTGACGACGAACGGGCAGGCCGGGTTATGCCATTCAAGGACGACATGCTTTCCTTTGAAGTCGGCAAGCTTGACTGGTTTGCCGTTGACATCGGTCAGCGTGAAGTCGGGGGCGGGTTTGCCGACAGTCGCGGCAACAGCTGAGCCAGCGAATAGCGCAGCGGCAACAGCGGAAATGAGCATCTTTTGCATAGGGGTACCTCGAGTAATGGAAACGCGTCGGCGTCGCGTAATGCGGCAGCTCGGCTGGCTTGAAAAATCGTTGAACTTTGAGGAATAACGCGCCAGAAAGTTTCAGCCAACAGCGTGCTTGGCGGCGCAATCTTGCGTTTGATCAACAAAAAAGGGCCCTAAGGCCCTTGTTTGTCAGGTCCGGCTTCGTTGCCTAGGCCATGCGCGCCTTGAGCTCTGCGTCCACAGCGTGCATGTATTCCTCGGTTGTGAGGTAAGGATGATCAGGTCGGATCAAGATGGCCAAGTCTTTGGTCATGCGCCCGCTCTCGACGACATCCACGCACGCTTTTTCAAGCTTGAGCGCAAAGTCAACGACTTCCGGTGTGCCGTCCATGCGACCGCGCGCCTGAAGGCCTCGGGTCCACGCGTAAATCGACGCGATCGGGTTCGTCGATGTTGGCTTGCCTTGCTGGTGCAAACGGTAATGGCGCGTTACTGTACCGTGTGCTGCCTCCGACTCGACCGTCTTGCCATCCGGTGACATCAAAACCGACGTCATCAGGCCCAACGAGCCGTAGCCCTGTGCGACCGTATCCGACTGCACGTCACCATCGTAGTTCTTGCAGGCCCACAAGTAGCCACCGTTCCATTTCAGGTTGGATGCCACCATGTCGTCAATCAAGCGGTGCTCGTAAGTCAGTCCAGCAGCATCGAACTTGGCCTTGAACTCTGCGTCGAAAATTTCTTGAAAGAGGTTCTTAAATCGACCGTCGTACACCTTTAGGATGGTGTTCTTCGATGACAAGTAGACGGCGTAATTGCGTTGCAAGCCGTAGTTGAAGCAAGCGCGCGCAAAACCTTTGATCGAGTCGTCTAGGTTGTACATGCCCATGGCCACACCAGCGCCCGGCGACTTGAAGACTTCCCTTTCAATCGGGGCGCTACCGTCAGCCGGCGTAAAGGTCATCTTGAGCGTACCGGCGCCAGGAAACTGAAAATCTGTAGCGCGATATTGATCGCCAAAGCCGTGACGTGCGACGACAACAGGCTTGTCCCAGTGAGGGATCAAGCGCGGCACGTTCTTGCAGATGATCGGCTCACGGAAGATGGTGCCGTCGAGAATGTTGCGAATCGTGCCGTTCGGCGACTTCCACATCTGCTTGAGGTTGAATTCCTTCACGCGCGCTTCGTCTGGCGTGATGGTCGCGCACTTGACGGCTACGCCGTACTGCTTGGTCGCGTTGGCTGAGTCGATCGTTACTTGATCGTTCGTCGCATCGCGATGCTCCATGCCGAGGTCGAAGTACTTCAGATCAATATCAAGGTACGGCAGGATCAGTTTTTCGCGAATCATCTGCCAGATGATTCGGGTCATTTCATCGCCATCCATCTCAACGACGGGGTTCTTTACCTTGATTTTGGCCATTTCTTTTCCTGTTTCGGGGGAGTTGGGCGTGGGTCAGCCGTGTGTGACGAGTGCAATGCACCGCGTGCCGAAGTTGGTGCGCGGAGGCGGTACAAGAGCCAAAAATTATAGCAACTCCCCCTCTATCCGGCCGTTAGCGGGTATGGCGGAATGCCCCCTGTTTCGCTGATGCGATCGCAGTGCGCGCCACGTCCTGAGCCGAGTACAAAAACAAAGCCCCCACGCTTGCGCGTGGGGGCTTTACTTTTGGTGGCCTGGGGCGGAATCGAACCACCGACACAAGGATTTTCAATCCTCTGCTCTACCGACTGAGCTACCAGGCCGGAAACCGAGAAAACGGGCTAATTCCGCCAAAAACACGATAAAGCAGGCGGAAAGCTCGACATTATAGCTGTAATCGCCCCAAATCCGAAGCGCTGAGTTCGGTGCCGCACGCTGACGTGGGCCCGCCCCAGAGCGGCGCACCTCAAACGCGGCTGGCAAAAAAATCGCCGCACAGTGTGCGGCGACAAAAGCGGATGATCTGACCTGTGACCATTCCGCCCGGGGTACTAACGAATCAGCACTCGCGAGGCTAGCCTCGATTCCTTACAACTAGCTGACCCCGAACGGCGGGTGGGCGCCTACTTCTTGGCTTGTTTGGCGATAACTTGATCCTTGATCTCAGCGTAGACCTTTTCGGTGATGATTTTTTTCTTCACCAAGTCGTCCTTGCCAGAGTAGCCAGTTTTGCCGCGACCAGCGATGATCTTATCGGCTGTAACCTCGCCCACGCCCTTAAGGGTCATGAGTGTTTTCTTGTCGGCGGAGTTGAGGTCAATGAGTTCGGCCTTCGGTGCCTCTTTGGCGGCAGCAACTGGTGCAGCAGCCTTCGCGGGTTCAGCTTTTTGGGCGAAGGTGATGCCCGAGACGGCAAGTGCCAGTGCGGCTACGATTGCGGCGAGTTTTTTCATGGTCTGCTTCCTCAGTGGTAGGGAGTTAAGATGCCGGGGTGCTGTGCAGTGGGTCGCGGGAGGTGTCGCGTGACGCATTGCTCTACCTCGGCCCCGCGCGATTTGAGACGGCGTCTCATTACACCATAGGCAGGCTTCAGCCGGCTCCGCGCTCGCTAGCACATCTGTGCCTGAATTTCGGTCACGTCAATATATGGATTGACTAACATGGACGCATGAACAAACGACTCACCCGAACCCTGCCCAGTGACGAAGCCATGTACCGCGCTTTCATGACGCGCGATGCGACGTTTGATGGCGTCTTCCTCACCGGCGTGCGCTCGACGCACATTTTTTGCCGCCCAACTTGTAGCGCACGCAAACCCAAGCGCGAGAACATCGAGTTCTTTGCGACTGCGGATGACGCGATGTACTCCGGCTATCGCGCCTGTTTGCGTTGCAAGCCGATGGATGTCAACGGAGAAAAGCCCCCCCTCGTTGCGAAGCTCGTTGATATGGTCGAGAAAGCGCCGAGCGATCGATTGCGCGAGCGCGACCTGCGGGGCCTTGGGGTCGACCCCTCCACCGCAAGACGCCAGTTCCAGCGCTACTTCGGCATGAGCTTCCAAGCGTACGCCCGCGCGCGACGCATGGGGGCGGCACTGGCGAGCGTCCGTAATCAGCCGAGCGGGCGACGGCGTGGCGGTGACGTACTCGAACAGCAGCTCGAGGCTGGGTTCGAATCGCCAAGCGGATATCGCGAAGCCTTCGCGCGACTTTTCGGCACCCGGCCATCTCGGGCACGCGATGTGGCGATCATGTTCACGAGGTGGTTGGAAACACCGCTTGGACCGATGTTGGCGGTCGCTGACGATGCCGGTTTGCACATCCTCGACTTCGTGAACCGACGTGGTTTGGAGCGCGAGATTGAGCGAATGCGGGCACCTACGCGGTGTGTCATCGTGCCCGGCGATCATCCGCATTTGGACGACGCGGCAACGCAGATGCGTGAGTACTTCGAGGGCCGGCGCCTGGCGTTTACGTTGAAGCTCGCACCGCGAGGCACCCCGTTTCAGCGAGCCGTGTGGGCACAGCTCCAAGAGCTTGGTTACGGCCAAACAGCAAGCTATGCCGAGTTAGCGCAAACCCTCGGCCAACCAACGGCAGTGCGTGCGGTGGCGCGCGCCAACGGCGAGAACTACCGCGCCATTGTTATTCCATGCCATCGCGTTATTGGTTCTGATGGTAGTTTGACCGGATACGGTGGTGGACTTGCGCGCAAGCAGTGGTTGCTTGACTTCGAACGGGCGACACTAAACAAATAGCTCGCGCCGAAGAGAGGCGAGTAATGGACCGATAGCTGTCACTAGGCGCCAGCAGCGCTAGCAGACAACGGAGGCGATGGCTTTCTGTGCGTCGAGCGCCGATGGGTAGCGATAAGCAGGATTCTTGGCGAGCAGTTTGTCCATCACCGTCTGAAACGCGTTCACCTTTGCGGGTAACACAGGCAGTGGTGCGTTGACATGCATCGCCATCACTTCCACTGAATTCGGCGCTATATACGGTGGCTGGCCAGTTAGCATTTCAAACAACAGCACGCCGAGGGTATACAAATCGCTTCGGGAGTCGAGTGGACTCGCTGTTGCTTGTTCGGGGCTCATGTAATAAGGCGTGCCGAGCGCAATGTTCTCTTGCGTAAGCGCCAAGCCGGAGCCAATCTGCTTGGCGATACCGAAATCAGCGAGCACGGCCTCGCCGTTGGCGCGCATCAGGATATTGGCGGGCTTCAAATCGCGATGCACGATGCCGGCCGAATGAATGGCCGCGAGCGCTGCGGCAATTTGCATGGTGTACTGTTGAGCGCGTTGCGGCTTCATGCCTGCCTCGATGTCCAAACGAAGATCCCCTCCGGGCAGGTACTCCATGCCGATGTACAAGTAGTCATCGACGAGCCCATGTTCGTACACTCGCGCAACGTTTGGGTGGTTGAGTTTGACGAGCATGGCGTACTCAGCCAGAAAGCGATTGATGGCCTCGCGTTGAAGGTTTAATTGCTCCGGCAGGCGCAGCAGCTTGATGGCGTGTTGCTGTCCTGAGTGACGGTGCGTTGCCAACAACACCTTGGAGCTCGCCCCTTTACCCAAAGTGCGAATCGTGTCGTAGCCGGGCACGCTAAGGACAGCACTGCGATTTGCTTGCGCCGCGCGCGACACGCTCATGAACGTGCCAGTTCGATTACCGCGATCCGATAACCGCGTTGTTACCGCTTCGGCTAACTCGGAAGGAGAAAACGGCTTGACCAAGAAGTCACAAGCGCCGACATTCATGGCGCGCTTAAAGAGCGCCCGATCATCCGAGCTAGACATGAAGATGATCTCAGGTTGCCCGAGTGTGGGAGTGGCGCGGACAGACTTTACAAAACTGAACCCGTCCATCCCCGGCATGTTCACGTCAGTGATGATCATGTCGTAGACCGTGCTGCGGATAAGCGCCAGCGCTTCTTCGCCACTGACCGCGGTGGTCACATTGTAGAGACGCGCACGTAGTGCCCGCGCCACGACTTCGCGCACGATCTCATCGTCTTCGACTACCAACAGGCTCTGCATTCGACCTCAGTATTGTTTTCTGCCATGATAACCGCGACGCCGTGACAGTGGACAATCGGAAGCCATTCGGACGACAGAAAAGCAAACGGCCAGCAATGCTGGCCGTTTGTCTTGCTTCCAAAGCGACTGGGAGCAGGTGGATGCGAGAGCAAGCTGAGTGGACCGCAGTGGTGCGGCGGCCCAACACGGCAGGATCTTACATATCCATGCCGCCCATGCCGCCCATGCCGCCACCAGGCATTGCGGGTGCGTCATCCTTCGGCAACTCAGCAACCATTGCGTCGGTCGTGAGCATGAGCGAAGCAACAGAAGCAGCGTTTTGCAGTGCGGTGCGGGTGACTTTGGTCGGGTCAAGAACGCCGAGCTCAACCATATCGCCGTACTGGCCAGTCGATGCGTTGTAGCCGAAGTTGCCCTTGCCTTCGATGACCTTATTCACCACAACAGACGGCTCGTCGCCAGCGTTGTAGGCAATCATGCGCAGTGGCTCTTCGATCGCGCGCAGGATGATCTTGATGCCAGCTTCTTGCTCAACGTTGTCGCCCTTAATCGTGCCGGCGTTTGCGCGTGCGCGGAGCAGTGCCACGCCGCCACCCGCAACGATACCCTCTTCAACGGCTGCACGCGTAGCGTGCAACGCGTCTTCGACGCGGGCTTTCTTTTCCTTCATTTCAACTTCGGTTGCAGCGCCAACACGGATTACCGCAACACCGCCTGCCAACTTGGCAACGCGCTCTTGGAGCTTCTCTTTGTCGTAGTCGCTGGTCGCTTCGTCGATTTGCTTGCGGATTGTGGTCACGCGCGCTTTGATGTCGTCTTCCTTACCAGCACCGTCGATGATGGTGGTGTTTTCTTTGGCGACTTCGATCTTCTTAGCGCGGCCGAGATCTTTCAGCGTCACGTTCTCAAGTTTCAGACCGAGTTCTTCTGCGATCACGGTACCGCCGGTGAGGATAGCGATGTCTTCGAGCATTGCTTTGCGACGGTCGCCGAAGCCTGGTGCCTTGACGGCGGTGGTCTTCAGGATGCCGCGGATGTTGTTAACAACCAAGGTTGCCAACGCTTCGCCATCGACGTCTTCAGCGATGATCAGCAGCGGACGACCAGCCTTCGCAACTTGCTCAAGCACGGGCAGCAGATCGCGGATGTTCGAGATCTTCTTGTCGTGCAAGAGGATGAACGGATCTTCGAGAAGCGCCACTTGCTTGTCGGCGTTGTTGATGAAGTATGGCGACAGGTAGCCGCGGTCGAACTGCATACCTTCGACGACTTCGAGTTCGTTCTCGAGCGACTTGCCGTCTTCGACAGTGATGACGCCCTCCTTGCCAACTTTGTCCATTGCATCAGCAATGATCTTGCCGATGTCAGCGTCCGAGTTGGCCGAAATTGCACCAACTTGGGCGATTTCTTTGCTGGTGGTGGTCGGCTTGCTGATCTTCTTGAGTTCGCCAACGAGTGCCGTAACAGCCTTGTCGATGCCGCGCTTCAGATCCATTGGGTTCATGCCAGCGGCAACGTACTTCATGCCTTCTACGACGATAGCTTGGGCCAGTACGGTTGCCGTGGTGGTGCCGTCACCCGCGACATCGGAGGTCTTGGATGCAACATCCTTAACCAACTGTGCGCCCATGTTTTCAAACTTGTCCTTGAGTTCGATTTCCTTCGCCACCGATACACCGTCTTTGGTGATGGTCGGTGCGCCGAACGAGCGCTCCAAGACGACGTTACGGCCCTTCGGGCCGAGCGTGACTTTGACCGCGTTGGCGAGAACGTTGACGCCATGCACCATGCGTGCACGTGCGTCGCCGGAGAATTTGACTTCTTTAGCTGCCATGTTGAATACCTCTAATCAGTTAAATAAGGGTCAGCGATTGCGCTGATTACTTGGCAACAACGGCCATGATGTCTTCCTCGCGCATAACGAGGAGTTCTTCACCATCGACCTTTACAGTCGTGCCAGCGTATTTGCCGAACAGGACTTTGTCGCCGACCTTGACGTCGACAGGTGAAAGCTTGCCCTCTTCGTTCTTTTTGCCGGGGCCGACGGCGAGAATCTCACCTTGATCGGGCTTTTCGGCAGCGGTGTCAGGGATAACGATGCCAGAGGCGGTCTTTCTTTCTTCCTCAAGACGCTTGACGATCACGCGATCGTGCAGGGGACGCAACTTCATAGCTCACTCCTATCAGTGGTTTTGAAAACGACGGGTTCAAACGAAAACGAATCGGGTGCGGTGGCGTCAGTGGCGAGCAAGGCATGACCGGTGCAGCGCACACCGCATATCCCAAGCCGGCGTTAGCACTCGGCTTGGATGAGTGCTAATTATAGGGCGCGGGGCTAAAGTTTCAACCCGCGACCGCACATTTGTCCATCGCCATCGAATTTGACAGCCTAGCCAACGAATGTGATAGGGGCCTGCTGGCGCAAGTCTAGATGGAGTGTGAATACTCACTTATGACGATGTTCCGATTCTGTAAGCTCAGAATTGCGTAGCCTTAACTTGTTGATTGTGCCTATAGGATCGTCACTTGGTTAGCTGACTGGTGATTACATCGCCTTAAAAATGGTCTCCAAAAAAGATGG
>JAJTHU010000190.1 GCA_021300055.1 Nitrosomonadaceae bacterium
CAAAGCCGTACCAACGTTCCTTGATGAACAAGTGGCCGCTCATCTCGCCTGAGATCGGCGAATCGACTTCTTTCATGCGGCGCTTGATCAACGAGTGACCGGTTTGGTACATCTCAGGCACGCCGCCGTGCTTGGTGATCCAGCTCTTCAGATTGCGCGTGGACTTGACGTCGTAGATCACGGTGCCACCGGGCGCGCGGCTGAGCACGTCTGCCGCAAACAGCATAAGCTGGCGGTCCGGGAAAATGATCTCGCCGTCTTTGGTGACCACACCGAGGCGATCACCGTCGCCATCGAAGGCGATGCCGATTTCCGCATCGGTTTCGCGCAGCGCGCGAATGACGTCTTGCAGATTCTTCGGTTGTGAGGGGTCGGGGTGATGGTTGGGGAAGTTGCCATCAACCGTGCAAAAGAGTTTGATCAACTCGCAGCCAAGCGCTTTGAATAACTCCGGTGCCACCGCAGCGGGTGAGCCGTTGCCGCAATCGACCACGATCTTCATCGGTCGCGAGAGCTTCACATCGCCGGCGATGCGTTTCACGTAAGCAGGCTTGATGTCGTGGGTGCGATAGCTGCCCGGCTTCTGTGTGACGGTATAGGTCTGCGCTTCGATGCAACGGCGCAGGTCTTGGATCTGATCGAGTGCCAGCGTCTCGCCTTCGACTACCATCTTGATGCCGTTGTAGTCGGGCGGGTTGTGCGACCCTGTGACCATGATGCCCGAGCGTGCGCCGAGTTCGATTGCCGCGAAGTACACCATCGGCGTGGCGACTACGCCGACATCGATCACATCAATGCCCGTCGATTGAATGCCACGCGCGAGTGCACCGCAAAGGCTCGGTCCCGATAGCCTTCCGTCGCGTCCCACCACCATCTCGCGACCACCGCGCTTGAGCGCTTCCGTGCCGAGCGCTTTGCCGATGAGCTCAACGACTTCAGGCGTGAGCGATTTGCCAACGATGCCGCGGATGTCGTAGGCCTTAAAGATTTCGGGAGCGAGCATGGGGAATTCACCAAGAATTGATATGCGTTTGGACTCGTTTGTGCTGGCGCATTCTAGCGCGGGCGCTTTCAACCACGCGCTATGCACCGTGCTCGAGAAAGTGCATGACGCGTCCTGTCATCCAGCGACCATGGCCGGGGAAGCTGCCTTGCAAGAAACCGACGTGTCCGCCTTGCTCAGGAAAGTCGAGCAGCACATCGCGAGAGACTTCATCGGGGCGCGGCAGAGCGGAAGCCGGCAGGAAGGGATCGTTACGCGCATTGAGCACGAGCGAGGGCACGCGCACGTAAATGAGCCCTGGCTTGCTCGAGGCGCGCGTCCAGTAATCGTCAGTGTCGCGATAGCCGTGCAAGGGCGCGGTGATTTCGTTGTCGTACTCGCGCAATGTGCGTGCGGCGCGGGCGACTTCTTCGCGAAAAATACCCGGATGCAAAGCGAGCTTGTCGAGCGCTTTGCGCTTCATGGTCTTGAGGAAGTTCCACGTGTAGAGCTTGCAGAAGCCGCGCTCAAGCGCTTCGCCTGCGGCCATGAGGTCGAGCGGCGCAGAGATAGCTGCCGCCGCCGTAACGATGGGAGAAGCTAGCGAGCCTTGTTCGCCCAGCCACTTGAGCGTGGCATTGCCACCGAGCGAGATGGCAGCGACATAGAGCGGCTGGTCGGGTGCCTCGGCTTTGGCGCGACGCAAGATCCAATCGATTTCTGCTGCGTCACCCGAGTGGTACGCGCGCGGCAGGCGATTGATCTCGCCGCTGCACCCACGAAAGTGCGGCACCATGCCGCGCCAGCCGCGTCGCTCGGCCTCCAACATGAAGTTGCGCGCATATACCGCGTGCGAGCCGCCCTCGAGTCCGTGAAACACCACGAGCATTGGCCGATCAATCGCGTTTAGCGTCGTTGCCAAGCGGTCGATATCGATAAAGTCGCCGTCGGGCTTGCCATGCGGTGTGGCGTCCCATCGCTCGCGTGTGTACGCGATGTCAGGACGGTGGCCGAACAACGAGGAATGGACGGTCTGCGCGTGGGCCGCGAATGAGTTCGGTTGTGCTGCGTTCACATGCTTGCCGCCGAGCCACCACGGCGCGATGTAGGGGGAAATCATAGGTGCTACCAGCGCGTCTTGACGTTGATGTTCACGCGACCATCGGGTGTGAGGCGCCCCGCAGAAGCGAGTGCGCCAATCAGCCACGTCGGGCTTCCGGGCAGTGCAGAGGCCACGCCTTCGTAGCGCAGTTCACGATTGGCATCGCGAGTGATGTGACCGCCGCCCGTAAGCGCGAGCGCGCCTTTGGATGAGTCGATGCGGTAGTCGATGCGCTCGCCGGTGAACTTAACCGCTCCGGCGTAACTGCCGATCGGTACAGACAGTCCCAGCAATGCACCGGCGCGTAAGCGCACATCGCTTACGCTGAGTTTCAGCGTGCCAGACATCGGGTGGGGTGCGGCATAGCCAATGGTGACCGCGTCGTCTGTGGAAATCGCCTCAATGCGGCCACTAGGCTTGAACAAGCCAAGCTCCTGATTGACGCGTGCTAACGCAGC
>JAJTHU010000350.1 GCA_021300055.1 Nitrosomonadaceae bacterium
ATCGATGGCGTGATCGTAATGCCGGCGAGCGCCGCAGGATGACCGACGCAGCCCGACCGCGCCGAACCCTTCCATATATGTATGTAAGCTAGAAAAGCGACAGACCATGCTCAAACAGGAAGTCGAAATCGTCAACAAGCTTGGGTTGCATGCACGCGCATCGGCCAAGTTGACCCAAACGGCTGCGGCTTACCAAAGCGACGTTTTCATCGCCAAGGGTGGTCGGCGCGTCAATGCCAAGTCAATCATGGGCGTGATGATGCTGGCAGCGGGAAAAGGCACCCGCGTCCAACTTGAAACCAGTGGCGTGGACGAGGCAGAAGCGATGGCAGCGTTGACGGCGCTGATCGCCGACAAATTTGGAGAGGGCGAGTGACCACAAGTCGCCAGATTAAAACCCTAGCAATGGCGGGCTTTTTCAGACATTTTTTCTTGAAAACGCCCGCCGATACTAGACTTTGCGGGGGGCATTCATGAGCTTCAGTATGCATGGGCTCGGCGTTTCAGGCGGTATTGCCATCGGCCACGCCCATCTGGTCACGCTCGCATCGCTTGAGGTCGATCACTATTCGATTCCGCCGGAGTTCGTCGCCCGCGAGGTCAAGCGCTTTGATCGCGCCGTCAAATCCGTCCGCGCCGAGTTAGACGCGCTCGAGGGTGAACTCAAGGAACAGCACGATCAGCACGCTGGCTCTGGCGACATCGCCGCGTTCGTTACCATCCACCGGATGCTGCTCGATGACCCCACCTTAGCTGAGGAGCCGCGCGCCATCATTCAGCGCGACCATTGCAACGCCGAGTGGGCAATCAAGGTGCAGACCGATGAACTACTGGCGCAGTTTGCCGAGGTTCAAGACGAGTATCTGCGCGAACGCAAAACCGATGTCCGCCAAGTCGCCGAACGCATCGTTGCAGCACTGACCGGACAGGGTGGCGCCGTCCCGGAAAAGCTGCGCGAGCGTGCCGAAGACACGATCTTGGTGGCGCACGACCTATCCCCCGCTGATGTGATCCTATTTAAGGATCATCAGGTCGCAGCATTTATCACCGACCTAGGTGGCCGCACCTCCCACACGGCGATCTTGGCACGTAGCTTAGGCATCCCAGCGATTGTGGCGCTGCACGGCTCACGCGAAATCGTGCGTGAAGATGAACTTATCATCGTCGACGGCACACAGGGCGTGGTCATCGTCGACCCCGACGAAACGGTGCTGGCCGAGTACCGTCTCAGGCAAGAGCAGTGGCGCCTAGAACGGCAAAAGCTCACGCGAATCAAGTCTGCTGCGGCCGAGACCCTCGATGGCGTGGCGGTCGAGCTACACGCCAACATTGAACTCCCCAGCGACATCGACGCCGTTCGCCAATGTGGCGCCACCGGTGTGGGTCTGTTTCGCAGCGAGTTTTTGTTTCTGAATCGTCGCGATTTGCCCTCCGAGGACGAGCAGTTCGAAGCCTACCGCGCGGTTGCCCAGGGACTAGAGGGTATGCCGGTGGTGATTCGCACCCTCGATATTGGAGCGGACAAAACCCTCGATCCAAATATCTCCAATAACGCGCATTCGGCCTTGGGTTTGCGAGCCATCCGCTACTGCCTCGCCGAACCGCAAGTCTTCAACGCCCAACTACGCGCGATCCTGCGCGCCTCCAAGTACGGCGATGTCCGCATCTTGATCCCGATGCTGGCCTCCGCAGTGGAAATCCGTCAAACGCTCGCCGCAATTGCCATTGCCAAAGATCAGTTGCGCGCCGAAGGCCGCAAGTTTGACCCGGCCATCAAGGTCGGCGGGATGATTGAGGTGCCCGCAGCGGCGATCGCGCTGCCCATGTTCCTGCGGCAGTTAGACTTTCTGTCGATCGGCACGAATGACTTGATCCAGTACACGCTCGCCATCGACCGTACCGACGACACAGTCGCGCATCTGTACGATCCACTCCATCCGGCGGTATTGCACCTCGTTGCAAGCGTGATCGAGCAAGCAAATCTCGCAAACGTGCCGGTAGCCGTCTGCGGCGAGATGGCTGGAGATGTCTCGTTGACACGGCTGTTACTTGCTTTTGGGTTGCGCGATTTCTCGATGCATCCTGCCAATATTCTGCCGGTCAAGCAGCGCGTCTTGAATACAGACACCAGCGCTTGCCGACGTATCGCTGCAGAGCTGATGCGTAGCGGCGACAGCGAAGAAATTCGCGCCAAGCTTGCGGAGCTCAATCGCGCATGATGCTCGAGATTCCCCATGTGAAGCAGTACGAACCGGGCCTAACTAGACGCTGGTTTCAGAACGGCTATTTCGATCTCTTCACATGGCAAGATCAGGGTGGCGCGTTTCATGGCTTTCAACTCTGCTATGCAAAGGACAGTGACCAGCGCGCGCTGCGCTATTCGGTCGACAGTGGTTTGCGTTATGAGGGCGTCAGTCAACCGGAAGAAAAACCCGGTCGTGCCATGACCGCAATATTCGTTGCAGATGGCACCCCTGACGCAACTCTGCGACAACGGTTCGAAAAGGACGGCGCCGCGCTGCCACCAGACGTTTTCGAATTTGTCAGCGCGCAACTTGGCTCAGCCGACTCGGCATCTATCTGATGGTTCCGTTGCTCCGGCGCTTTGACCCGATCATCGTTCGCGCGATGATGTTCGTGTGCTTTCTGTACGCCATCATGCTTTGCGTTCGACTGTGGACTGCGCATGAGCAGTTCGAGCGGATGCATGCACTGATGACCAAGCATGCAGAAATTCACGCCCGCGATTTCGGGCTGCGTGTGTTGCTAACGCGGCCCAGCGCTTCGGGGGAGGTTTTGCGTGCCGAACTTGCCGCCTATGTCGAGCGCGAACCGCATCTGCTCGCAGGCGAGATTGTGGGTCTGCAAGGCGAGACGATAGCTTACTGTCAACACAGCCGCGCCCCAGCATCTCTGAGAGGAACCTTACTGCAAACCATTAATGCCGGACGCCGTGACATGTCCTCACGCGATATTCGCGAAGGCATCGCGCGATGGAACCCGTATCCGGCGGCCACTTACTTTGAGGTACCGGTCGATCCAAGCCGCCCTGAAACCGGCTTTCGCATCCGCATGGTCGTCGATCTCCAAGACGCCACGGACACGTGGCTCGCTCTCGTGCACGGCGGCGTGATTAGCGGTGGCGTGTTGGTACTTATCGGGTTCGGATTCATCGTCCTCATCCTGAGACATACGATTCGAAGCCTGCGTGAGTCTGCGGCATTCACACGCGAACTTGCCGGCGGCTCCCCCGCCCCGCTCGACCGGCGTCTGGACGGCATTGATGCACTACTCGAGTTGCGGGTTGCGCTCAACGCGGTTGCCGACGAGTTACGCCGCAATCGCGCAGAGCAGGTTCGCGCCCAAGCCGACCTGCTTGGCGCCAAGAATCGCGCTGAAAAAGCCACTGAGGCGAAGAGTGCATTCCTAGCCAATATGAGCCACGAAATCCGTACACCGCTGAACGGCGTGCTCGGCATGATTGATCTGACGTTAGATAGTGATCTCTCCGCCAAAGATCGTCACACGCTTGAGCAAGCACGAAAGTCTGGTGAGGCGCTACTTCAGATCGTCAACGACGTGCTCGATTTCTCACGCATTGAGGCTGGACGCGTCAACATTGAGCGCGTTCCGTTTTCGCTCAGCACATTCCTAGAAGATTTGTGTAAACCGCTCGTTGTGTCAGCAGCGGAGAAGGGTCTGGAGTTATTCGTCCAGCCAGCGCCTAGCCTGCCACCAGTTATTGTTGGCGATCCCTTCCGCTCGCGGCAGATTCTGACCAACCTCATCGGCAACGCCATCAAGTTCACGGTCAAGGGGCACGTGCGGATTGTGGTCGATGCCGAACCAATTGGCGGATCCAGCGCCGGTGGGCAGCAGATCTGCTTGCGCTACGCCGTCATCGACACCGGTGCGGGCGTACCTGAAGAACAACGGGATCATATCTTCGGTGCGTTTACGCAAGCTGACGAATCTGTCACCAGACGATTCGGTGGTACAGGGCTTGGCCTATCGATTAGCGCAGCGCTCGCGGCACTAATGGGCGGAAGCTTGCGCCTTGCACGCAGCGACACAACGGGAAGCTGTTTCGAATGTAGCGTCAACTACGAGCTGCCCAATGCAAGAGCGGCAGCCTTCGGCGCCCCCGAACTTCAAATCGCCGCTGACGCGCGCTTCCCGGCCTGCATCTATTGGGTGGACCCACTCTCTGAGCGCCGCGAATGGTGTGGCCAGATGCTGAAGCGTTCGGTCTCTGCCGTCATTACTGCATCGAGCCTGCAAGATGCGATCGATCTGGTTGAACGGCAGCGAGATACAGCGTCAACCGCTGACGCGATTGACATGGTCTTTCTCGACGGAAGCTTGTTGGACGACCTAGCGCGAACGGCGCTGACAAGATTGGTGCACGCTCTACCAAAAGCGTGCTTTGTCGCGGTCTTGGGGCCCAAGGACGCCGCGCCAGAAATGCTGCAAGAAACGGGCGCGTGGCTCACCCTGTTCAAGCCAACATTGCCCATCGACATCATGAGACTAATCAACTGGCGCTGCGGTACCTCGCTTGAAAACACTTCTGGTGCGAGCCCAATTGTCGACTTTGAAAGCGCCGGCGCACTTCCACAAGAATTGGAACCATCTACTGACGGCATCTTGCCGCTCGCGGGCATGCGTGTACTTGTAGCGGACGACAGTCCAATCAACCAAGAAGTTATCATGGGCGCCCTCCAACGACTCGGGGCGGAAAGTGCTGCGGTCGACAATGGTCAACAGGCCATTGAGGCTGTCCGCGTTGGTAACTACGCTGTCGTCCTCATGGATATCCAAATGCCGGTGCTTGATGGTATTGCAGCCACCGCAAAGATTCGCGAGCTGGAACATACCGCGCGCCGCAAGCGCATACCAATCGTCGCTATGACCGCTCACGCCCTGAAAGGGGATCGCGAGCGATTCTTGGCCGCAGGGATGGACGGATATGTGTCCAAACCCTTCCGCCGCATCACCGTCGCCGACGAGATTCTCTCCGCATGCGAACGCAACCGTCCGTCACCATCGCTACCGATTGCCAAGCCCAATACCCCGCCAGAAACGATTGTGCCCGACGCGCATGAACTCATCTCGCGCTTTGGACGTGACGCAAAGAAGATGGCGACGCTCGCCATGCTCTTCGAAAAAGAGTATCAACGCATCATGGTCCCGCTACCAACACAGATCAGCTCAAGCCAACACGTTGAGACGCGCAAGCTGCTGCATTCGCTGCAAGGAATTGCCGCCATGATCAATGCGGACCAGGCGCTACAGATTGCGCGCGAGATGGAGCGCCGCTATATCGATTTTGGCGAAACGAATTCGCTGGACGAACTGGGGTCTACCTCGCGTGCGGCGCTCGACGAGCAAATGCTTGAGCGCTTTTACGCGTTGGAACAGGCGCTCACTCCGCACCGCAGGTGGTTCCTTGAAATTGTGCAATCTCGCCAAGAGACCGTGTCGGAATGAAAAGCATGATCCTCCGTGACCGACTTATCGTGATAGTGCTGCTGTCGTTTGCGTGCAGCGGCTGTGCTTGGCTGCCCTTCGTCTCGCAGGACGTTGGTATTTCGTACATTGAGCTGGGCGAACGCGCCGCGAAGCGCTTTCCTCTCGAACGCAGCGTAGCGGGCTTGGTGCAAATCAAGCTACTACAGCCACGCATCAACGGCGCGACTAACCGCTTGCAAATTTCTCTGGACACCGAGATTTCGCTGCCACAGATTTCTGGCCCCGTCGAAGGAAAATCGCGCAGTTTCTGGGGAACGATGTCGATTTCCGGCGTGCCGCGTTTCGATCGCGCAACCCAGTCCATCTTCCTCGACGATGCGCGCCTCG
>JAJTHU010000270.1 GCA_021300055.1 Nitrosomonadaceae bacterium
CCATGGATGCTCTCGACTCAAAACTCATCTACGAGATATGCCTGGAAAGCCTCTACGCAGCTGACCGGCGCTCTATCGAGAAAGAACACCCATGGGAAGTTGTTGCCTCCGACACTGCCGCGCTCCAGACTGTTTTTGAAGAAACGATGTCTGTGTTCGCGCAGTCGGACAAACTATCTAGGCATGCAGTTGCGCTCGTTACAAGCCCAGGCGAGACCATCGAGTCCCTTGCGGCGAAGCTGAATGCTGTGGTGAATAACCAAACCCTTTTTGAGAAGCCCAGCCGAAACCATTGGTCTCACTTTGTGCTCAGCAGAGGGAGCGCTAGGCCAGCCGTTCATTTTTCCAAAGTTGAGCGCAGACAATATAGGGTCAAACCTGACGGCGGTGGAGATTCCAAATACATAATAGTCGAGGACGACGCTTTAATGCGGGCTGTCCTATCGCTTGATGTGACCCCCAAGGGGACGCCGTTCTTGGTCATCAGCTTCCCAACTTTTGTCCAAAAGATCAGCAAACCGTACCCGTACCAGAGCGAGCTGCACTATATCCACAATTGGTGCATCGATAACCTGGAAGTGAGCGTAAAGCCTTTTAATTTAAAGAGTTTTTACTCATTCTTGCCAAACAAGGCGGAAGGTATATTCAAAAGCCATTTCAAGGCAGAAGGATAGGTAAAACGAACCGGTAATTTTCAATTTTCCACTTTTGCCGCAGTGGCCATAATAACATAAAGTCCCGCTTTTATGAGCTTATTGGCCACATCAGATCACAACAAGGCAGCCATTGTGATTGTGTAAACTTATTTTTAATGCAATATAAACGGTAGGTTATTGATTTTTGACAGCAAAGAGCCCGCCCAATTAGGAAAAGCTCTCATAAACATATTCAGTTCCGTGGGGCTTAGCTTTCTTGGGCGGCCCGGTCGGTAAATTTAAATGCCCAAGGATCTCATCGATAGCTTCCTTACGAATGATCGCAGCGATGACACGCACCTGCCCTCCGCAGTGTGGACAAACCGTAAGATCGATCCCAAAAGTTCTTTTTAGGAGCTCGGCCCAGGGAATATATCTCGATGGCTTTTCAGCTCCCTCCTCCAGATCCCCGCTTTGAAGTTCTTCTAAAGGAACTCCAGGGCTCGGCTTTTTATCTTCAGACCCTTTTTCGATACTTGCAGCTGGCACAATAAGTGGCCTGAGATTGCTGTGTGATGAGAGGCATCCGTAATAGTTGACTTGATGCCGGTAGGGAGGAGGAATGATCGAAGCTAACTTTTCAATAAATTCAAGCGGCGAAAACAGGACATGAGTGGCACCATCATAAGATTTTTTCAGCTCGTATAGGATATTGCCATGTTGATCAAGGCTGACCTTATCATGCGCCACAGGACCTCGCCCCAGATAGCGAAGGAGCTGCTCAAGTCGATCACGCTCGTGTGCATTGATTGCCGTTGCAGCATGAATCGAAAATCCGTTTTTGGAGGCGCAGCCGTACCCCTGACTTTTAGGGATTTCCTCCTCATAGCCAAAGGAGCCGCCGATGCGCCGAACCTTGAGCCCAGCCCTCTCGCCAAGGGCTATGCGGCTGGATATTGAGGCTCTTTTCAAATGAGCAAGTGTCACATCATTGTCTTCTGATTGATCATCAATATAGACTTCCTCACCCTGAGCTGAAAGCCTGCCTGACTTTCGCACATACTTGACAACTCTTCGTGACACCCGATCCACCACTCGCGCCACCTCATGATCATGGATTCCGGGAATTCGATGAAAAATAGGATCACCCGCATCGTCCACCGTATAGAGACCATCAAGGGCCAAAAGATGAAAATGAAGATTGAGGTTGAGTGCAGACCCGGCGCGCTGCAGGTAAGATACAATGCCGGTTTCGCCGCCTTTAATACCAAGCTTTCTGGCTTTTTTTCGAAGATAGTTATTGATCTCATCGCAAAGGATCTTATTGACCTCTTTTAAAAGATCGTCATCTGAGGCCATCCAATAGCGAAGTTCAAAGGGAACCGATAAAACCCAGTGCCTGGTTGGAACAAATGGGATAACATTGTCCGCGAGATGAAAGGAGCGTTCGGACATGCGGCGGCCTGCACAGGACGGACAAAATCCTCGGCATTTACAGCTAAATGGCACAATAATTGAGTGGGAGCACTCGTCACATTTGAGTCTGACAAAACCTTCCGAGAGGACGCCGCATTTTAGAAATTTATCGAACTCGTGCATTATAAAATCAGGCAATGCTTTGTGATCCGGATCCTGAGCAACGGTATCAAAAAATTCTTGGATGTTCTGATCTAACACCTGGTAGAGTAAGGATTGCGTCGGCTCATGTCTTTTGTATTCAGTAAAGGTCTTTGTCATCATCCAGGAATAGTTTTTCATCCTGGAAAAAATTGACACAGACATCTTCACACCAGAAAAGACATTCCCGTCATGAGCCTGACCGAGATTCTGAGAACACTTTGCTTCTTTTTATCCTGAACGCCGTGGTCAGCGTGTGAGGCGGGTCGGCTATCGCCGAGAGAGTGAGGTGATGGAATTCAAGGGTCCTCTGTGCACAGCAGTGGCAGGTTTCAGCCTCCATGCAGCACGCCGAGTCGGGAGTGAGGACCGACGGGGTTTGAGTCAGTTGATCCACTATGTGGCTCGCCCCCCTCTAGCAGAGGATCGACTGGAGAGGACTGCTGGTGGCGATATTCTTTACAAACTGAAACAGCCCTGGGACGATGGCACTGTGGGAATCCAATTAAGCCCGTCCGTGCTGATTGAAAAGCTGATCGCTCTCATCCCTCCCCGCTCGAGTCCGCTGGTGCGTTACGGTGGAGTGTTTGCCCCAAACTTTAAACATCGTGATGAAGTTATCCTCGTTCCAGGCAGGCGCAAACGTAAGGTGTCCGTGGGGCTAGAGGTAGGCCCATACAATTCAGTCGATTTAGCTAGGCCGCGGCGTTCCCAGCTTTTTGCAATATTTCTTCGAGCCCATACCCGTCAAAAAATTGCTTTCGCTTGGTGGCATTCGTTACTCCGATATACGACTTCGTCCACTGGTCCAGATCTTTATGCGTGATGCTTTCACGAGATTCGCGAATTTTTTCGTCAGTTATAGTCCCGCATAGAGCAGGGATGCAAGGGAGCATTACGCGTTTCTGGTTGTCAATACCTAATAAAATCAGTTGCTTAAAAATTCACTTCCTGATTCTCTGACGTCAGTGTTACCCATACTGAAGCGGAGATGAATCTCTGACTGCTGCTGCTGTCCTGCGCTTTCCTGCTGACCATTCGAGCAAAGTCTGCGATTTTGAAAGCCAACTTGTTGAGGCTGGTGTTACTGCGGTCAAGCGTATCGTGGAGGTGGTGATGGATCAGTATAACGGGAAGGATTTCCAAGCACTCAGC
>JAJTHU010000327.1 GCA_021300055.1 Nitrosomonadaceae bacterium
CGACATCGACCTACTAGAAGCCGCGCGCGACGCCGCCGATTGGATGTTGCAGCATGCATCAAACGCGGCCGACAAGCACCTGCAGCGCTGGCTCGGCTCGCGCCAACACTTTCTAAAAGCGTAGCCATGCGAACCGTCAAGCTGACCCAACCCGACGCGTGGCGCCAAATGCCACCGATTGGGCGGCTGCGTGTGTGGATTACGGATCGTGGCTCTCTCACCGCACGGATCGTAAATCACTTCGCCGACTTCAATCTGCAACGCCTGCGGCAGACGCGCGCGCAACCACTTGCTGACGAGTGTCGGGCGCTTTCGGTGCGCCGCGCCGAACGCGTAGTGCTGCGTGAGGTGTTGCTGCGCGATGCCTATCGGGCATTGGTATTTGCGCATACCGTGGCGCATCCGCACGATCTACGCGGCGCATGGCGCGGTCTGTCACGCCTCGGCGCACGGCCGCTGGCGGAGATGCTGTTTCACGACCCCACCGTTTCGCGCATGCCGATGGAGTACCGCCGCATCGATGCGCGACATCGGCTATGTCAACTCGCATGCAACGCTGCAGGGATTGCTGTTCAGCCACTATGGGCGCGCCGGAGTGTGTTCCTGAGGTATGGCCGACCGCTACTCGTGACGGAAGTCTTTCTGCCTGATTTGATCAACGCCATGCGCTGATTGAAACAGTGCATCGAATAAGGCCATGCGCGCCTGTCCGACGCTCTGACGAACCAGGGCACCTAAAATCCGCCAGCAAACTCTAGTATCGGCAGGCGTTTTCAGGGGTTTTTGCCCCAAAACGCCTGCCGATACTAGAGTTTTGAGATGGCGGTGTAGCCCTCAAAATAGCGAAATGTCTTCCGTGCCACCACCACTCGCCGCGCCACCATCTCGCTTTGAGCTGTACCTAAAGCTGATTCGTTTTGATCGGCCTATCGGTACGCTTCTGCTACTTTGGCCGACGCTGTGGGGGTTGTGGATCGCCAATGCGGGCGCACCTACGGTAACCGTATTGCTGGTGTTTGTTGCCGGCACGCTCCTAATGCGCTCTGCGGGCTGCGCGATCAACGATGTCGCCGATCGTGATTTCGATGCGCACGTCGCGCGTACGGCGGAGCGACCGCTCGCGGCCAAACGGATCCGCACGCGTGAGGCCGTGTTCATTGCATGCGTGTTGGCGTTGCTGGCGCTAGTGTTAGTAATCGCGTTCCTGAACACACTCACGCTGCAGCTATCGTTTGCGGCGGCGTTTCTCGCGGCGAGCTATCCATTCACCAAGCGCTTCTTCGCCATGCCGCAAGCGTACCTCGGCATCGCGTTTGGTTTTGGCATTCCGATGGCGTTCGCGGCGAGCAACAACGAAGTTTCTGCGCTTGCGTGGTGGCTGCTCGCGGCGAATGTGCTGTGGACGATCGCCTATGACACCGAGTACGCAATGGTTGATCGTGATGATGACCTGAAGATCGGCATCAAGACCTCGGCGATTTTGTTCGGTCGATTCGATGTTGCGGCCATCATGGTGTGCTATTTCGGCTCGCTCATCATCCTGCTTGGCATCGGCAAGTCGCTCGGCCTGAGTTGGCCTTATTGGCTGGGGCTGGCAGCCGCGTCGGCGATCGCGCTCTACCACTACAACCTCATTCGCACACGCGAGCGCGAGCGTTGCTTCCGCGCCTTTTTGCACAACAACTGGTTCGGCGCAGCCGTTTTTGCAGGACTGCTGGCGCACTACAGCCTCGCGTGATGCTCGCTCTCAAACTGTTGCTCGTGCCGTTTTTCCTCGGCCTGATCTCGCTCGCGGGTAAGCGCTTCGGCCCATCAACCGCGGGCTGGCTCGCAGGAATGCCGGTCATTGTTGGCCCCATTCTGTTCCTGCTGTCGTTACAAACCGGTATTCAGTTCGCAGCAGATGCCGCGGTGTTCACACTTGCGTCTGTCTTGACGGTGATTGCATTCGGCCTGTCTTACGCGTGGGCGGCGACACGCCTGACTTGGCCAGGTGCGCTCTGCGCAGGACTAGGCGGGTGGTTTGTCGCGGCGCTACTTGTTGCCAACACGCCATTCAACCTATGGAGCGCAGCGGTGTTGGCACTCGTCACGCTCATCGCAGCGCGTTGGCTTTACCCGCGCACGCCCGCGGTACACGTGCGTTCCGCCCTACCACATAGCGAATTGGCGATTCGCATGTTGCTCGGAGCCGCGCTGACGCTTGCCGTTACCGCCGTGGCTGAGTCTGTGGGTACCGCATGGAGTGGGGTCGCGGCGCTAGCCCCGGTGCTAACGCCAGTGATTGCCGTCTTCATGCACCGAGGCAACGGCTCGCACGGTGCACAGCACGCGATCAGCTTGTTGCGCTCGCTCGCGGGGGGCCTTTATTCGCTTGCCGCGTTTTGTTTTGTGATTGCGTGGCAACTTGCCTCGCTCGGCACAGCGGCAGCGTTCAGCCTGGCGATTGTGGTCGCGCTTATCGTGCAATCGATTACGTGGCTGGTACGTCCGGGGAAGTAGCCCTTGCGCGGGGGCTTAGCCTGCTGCGCGCCGAAGAAAAGCGCGCGGTCACCAACACTAGGCTGGCCAGTTCTTGATGCACTACTTGAGAAGTTGATTCGAGGAAGGCAGCGCTGGACGCGACGGGCGAGGGGCCCTGCGCATGCTTAGCGTAGCTAACGACCTGCCGAATTAATCTCGCGGGGATCGACCCGCCGAGTTATGTTCGCGGGGATCGACCCGCGAAAGCGCTGCACATTCGAGAAAGGGACGCTGTGACCAGTACTACGCTGGCCAATTCTTGATGTACTGTTTCAAGAGCTGGTTCTCGAATGCCACGTCCTTGATCGCGCTACGCGCAATATCGTGAAACGATAAGATGCCGACCAGCTTGTCTGCATCCATCACCGGCACGTGGGTGATGTGGAGTTCGGTCATTAACCCACGCAAGTGATCCACGGTATCTTGCGGCTTAGCGGTGGCAGGGTTAGCGTTCATGATTTGCGCGCACTTGGCGTCCATGATCGCCCCACCTCGAGCGTGCAACGCGGCGAGAATCTCGCGAAGGGTGATGAGCCCCTGCATACGTCCCGCCTCGGCAACAATCGCAGAACTAATCGCCTTTTCGTTCATCAGCGCGACCGCTTCGGCGACACCCGCGAGCGGGCTGATCGTGAACAAGGTTGAATTGGGTGACTGCCGCGCCTTGTCGGCGAGCAGTTCTGAAACGGTCATGCTCATGGCCTTCCTCCTGACGAACGCAGCATAGCAAACACCGCAACGCAGCAGCAACTTTGCACAGCGATTAGAACTACTTGATCACGCGCAGGTTGCCACGCGGCGGATGCGAAGGCGGGGTTGGCGAAGGTGGGGGCGACTTCGGGTCATCCCCGTCGCCGGAGTCAGCGCCATTTGCAACGGGCTCGTGAGTCACACTGCGCGGGACTGCTTGCAAGGTCGGTCCGACCGATGTGGTCGGAGAAGTCCCGTGAGACACCACGCCTTCGGCGGGCGGCGGCTCGACTTCAAAAAACATGCCCTGCCCATTCTCGCGCGCGAATATGGCCTGCACAGCATAGATGGGCACCGAGATCTCGCGCGACACGCCGTTGAAGCGCGCGGAAAACTGAATCAAATCGTTGCCAATAGTGAGGTTGCGCGTCGCTTGTTGCGACACCGAGAGTACGATCTCACCATTCTTGACGTACTCCATCGGCACGCGCACGTTCTCATCGACCTTCACGTTGAGATACGGCGTGAAGGTGGCATCGGCGCACCATTCATAGATGGCGCGGATGAGATAGGGCTTTGTGGAGATTTCCGACATCTCTGTCGAACGCCGAATATGTTTGAGCTACTCCGACAATGACTTCAGCACGGTCGCGAGCGGAAGGAGTTGGCGGCGAGGAGCGCACGCGTATGCGTTATACGCAGAGCACCGCAGCCGCCAAATCCGACGCGCAGCAGGTGATGAAGACATTGTCACTTGCGCATGGCTTTCTCGGAAGCAGTCATCGAATCGATGAAAGCCTGGCGCGAGAACAACCGCTCTGCGTACTTGAGCAGAGGGGCGGCGGTCTTCGGGATATCGACTTGGTAGTGGTCCAAGCGCCACAACAACGGCGCGATGGCGACATCCAACATCGAGAACTCTTCGCCGAGCATATGCTTTTGCTTAACGAAGTTAGGCGCAAGTTGAATCAGGCTTTCGCGAATGTACAAACGCGCCTTTTCATGCGAAACCTGCTTACCGTGCTCAAGTGTATCGACATGGTTAAAGATTTCTTTTTCCATGCGGTACAAGATGAGCCGCGCTCGTGCGCGCATTTGCGGATCAGCTGGCATCAACTGTGGATGCGGAAAACGCTCATCGATGTACTCGTTGATGATGTTGGATTCGTACAGGATGAGATCGCGCTCGACCAGCACCGGGGTGCGATTGTAGGGATTCATCACCGCGAGATCTTCGGGCTTGTTCATCAGATCCACATCGAGGATCTGGAAGTCCATACCCTTTTCATAAAGCACGATGCGGCAGCGGTGGCTGAAGGGGCACGTCGTGCCGGAGTACAAAGTCATCATGATGCGTTTTACCTGCTTCTTATTGGTTTATCGGCTCGGCTGCAGCAAGCCGCAGTGCGATGGCGAGGTTGTGCGTGGAGCACAACCAAGCCGGTCTTACTTCACATCTTTCCAGTACTCGCGCTTGACGATCAAGGCCGCGAAGAAAGCAAAGGTTAGGAACAACAACACGATCACGCCAAGCTGTGTGCGCTTCACGCGGGCGGGCTCGCCCATGAAGGTCATGTAGTTCACGAGGTCACGCACGTAGTTGTCGTACTCGATCTGTGACATGGTTCCTTGGCGCTCAACTACCAACTTCGTAAGCGCCTCTTTCTTGCCGTGCGCTTCCTTCTCGCCCACGACAGCCTTCACTTGAGAGCCTTGCAAGTCATGAAGCACGTGCGGCATACCAACGTTGGGGAAAACCTCGTTGTTCCAACCCGTTGGAGAGTTCGGATCAACGTAGAACGAACGCAGGAACGTGTACAACCAATCCGAGCCGCGCGAACGCGACACTAGTGTCAGATCCGGTGGCACGCCACCGAACCACGCCTTAGCGTCTTTCGCGTCGAGCGTCGTGGTCATGTAATCGCTCATCTTGCCATCCGGATTGGGCATCAAGCTGGCCTTGATCTGATCTTCAGTCAGACCGATCTGGGTCAAATGCCCCCAACGCATGAACTGCGCATTGTGGCAGTTCAAGCAGTTCGCAACGAAGTTGCGAGCACCACGTTGTAATGAGGCCTGATCCTTCAGATTGATGTGCGGGTCATCAAGATGCACATTGACTTTGCCAGCAGCGAATACCGGCGCTGCGGCGATTGCAAGCGTTGCCGTCAGCGTTGCCAGTGCGGCGCGGAACATTGTTGTTTTCATTAGTAGGTGACCCTTTCCGGCTCTGGCAATTCCTTGTCAATCTTGGTATACCACGGCATCAAGAGGAAGAAGGCGAAGTACACCGCCGTGAGGATGCGCGAAACAACTGTCGCGGTATCAACCCCACCAATGATTGGCAGCGCGTTTGGAATCTGTCCCCAAACGGTAGTTGGGACAACGCCTAGGTAGCCCAAGATGATGAAACTCACGACGAACGCGCCGAGGAACCACTTATAGATCGGGCCGCGATAACGGATGGAACGAACCTTACCGCGATCCAACCAAGGTAGCGCGAACAAAATCAGCGTCGCGGCACCCATCACCGCCACCCCCCAGAACGCGGAGCCGAAGAACGACGGCACGGCGCGCAACATGGCATAAAACGGTGTGAAGTACCAGACTGGTGCGATGTGAGCAGGAGTTTGCAGCGGATCCGCTTGAACGAAGTTCGGCTTTTCCAAGAAGTAACCGCCCATCTCAGGCGCAAAGAACACGATAGCGGAGAACAGCGCGAGGAACACCACGACACCAACGACGTCCTTGACCGTGTAGTACGGATGGAACGGGATGCCGTCTTTAGGCGTGCCAGTCTTCGGGTCGATATGCTTTTTGATGTCAACGCCGTCGGGGTTGTTTGAGCCGACTTCGTGCAACGCCATGATGTGCGCCGCGACGAGGCCCAAGAGCACCAGAGGCAGTGCGATCACGTGGAACGCGAAGAAGCGGTTCAGCGTTGCATCACCGATGTTGTAGTCACCGCGAATCCAAACGGCCAGATCTTCACCGATGAATGGCACCGCAGCGAACAAGTTAATGATCACCTGCGCACCCCAGTACGACATCTGACCCCATGGGAGCAGATAACCGAAGAACGCCTCAGCCATGAGCGTGAGGTAGATCAAGCAGCCGAAGATCCAGATCAGTTCGCGTGGTTTGCGGTCCGAGCCATACATCAGGCCACGCATCATGTGCAGATACACCACGAGGAAGAACATCGAAGCGCCAGTGGAGTGCATGTAGCGAATCAACCAGCCCCAATGCACGTCGCGCATGATGTACTCGACGGACGCAAATGCGTACTTCGCGTCAGGCTTGTAGTTCATCGTTAGGAAGATGCCCGTCACGATCTGCATGACCAGCACCAACATAGCGAGCGAGCCAAAGTAGTACCAGAAGTTGAAATTCTTCGGTGCGTAGTACTCGGCAAGATGCCCCTTCCACAAGGACATCAGCGGGAAGCGCGCGTCAACCCAGACAATTACTTGACCAATAGGCCCGCTCACTGGCGGTGCGATCGGTTCCTTAACGGTATTGGCCATGGTGATTAAGCCCCTTTGCTGTCAGCGTCGATGACAACCACGTTATCGCCTTCGAAGCGATACGCGGTGATCTCAAGATTTTTCGGCGCAGGCATCCCTTTGAAGACGCGCCCAGCCATGTCGAACTTGGACTGATGGCAAGGGCAGAAGAAACCGCCCGGCCAGTCCGCCCCCAAGTCTGCAGGCGCGAGTTCTTTGCGATACGTTGGTGAGCAGCCAAGATGCGTGCATACACCCTTGACGACAAAAATCTCTGGCTTAATCGAGCGATTCGGATTCTTGGCCGAGGCAGGTTGCTTCGATCCATCCGATGCCGGATCCGCGAGCAGCGCGTCGTTCTTGGCGAGCTGCGCCACCATCTCTGGCGTGCGGCGGATGATCCAATGTGGCGCGCCGCGATACTCGACGGTGACCAATTGGCCGGGCTCAAGTTTGTCGATCGGCCACTCAACGGCGGCACCAGCAGCTTTGGCACGCTCGGACGGGAACATACTGCCAACAAAAGGAACAGCGGTCGCCGCAACTGCGACTCCGCCGACGGCACAGCCGCCAATAACTAGCGCGCGCCGCTTTTTCGGGTCAATTTCGTTTAGAACGATGGCACTCATGTGAGATGGCTTCTAGGATGAGTAGAGGGGGGAACTGCTGCTCGCGCGGACGGGCCCTTTGCCGAACGTGCGTTGCAAACCACAGGCGAGAGTCGCAGGGGATGAAAGGTCACCAAACCTTGGAAAACCTCCCTGAAAAAGGGACGACTCGGAAAACACTTCTTGCAACACAACATTTTAATCTATCGGGGGTACCAACTTAAACCCCCTAGCCCACTATCAGCAGGGGAAAGACACTTTAATCGTTTGTTTTTAAAGCATTTTTTGGTCGCCCGGAATATTTTGCGACCCTCGATTGACAGGCTCTCTTACCCCCCCTACATTGCGGCCTAGGGGAATCCCTCGTCAGACAGCATGCAAATGATGTCGTTCGTGGTTTTTCGGCATCCGCACACGGTTCTTTCCAGCATCCGAATAACAAGTTGGCATCCGTCCAAATCAGTATCAAACGCTAAAGGGAGCAAGAATGGGAATGGTTTCAGAGTTCAAGGAATTCGCCGTCAAGGGCAACGTAATGGATCTCGCCGTCGGCGTGATAATCGGGGCGGCGTTCGGCAAGATTGTCGATTCGGTCGTTGGCGACCTCATCATGCCGATCATCGGCAAGATCGTCGGCGGCCTCGACTTCAGCAACATGTTCATCGCCCTCAACAACCAACCCGCAGGACTGACGCTTGTAGAAGCAAAAAAACTCGGCGCTGTGTTCGCTTATGGGAGCTTCATTACGGTGGTGCTGAACTTCGCCATTCTTGCCTTCATCATCTTCCTGATGGTCAAGCAAATGAACAAGCTCAAGAAAGAAGCACCCCCACCCGCCCCCGCCGCAACACCGGAAGATGTTTTGCTCTTGCGTGAGATTCGCGATTCACTAAAGAGATAAATTCGGTGAGAAAGTAATCAGCGTAGAGGGGTCAGACGTAAGTGTGGCTGGTTGGAACGGCTCCACTTGTCTTCTCTGCGCCAGCTTCGCTCACTCAAGCGCTCATCACCCTCGCTCTCTCCTCGGATCTCGCCCACTTATGCGCCGTCTTTGGCTGGTCTTTGCAGAATTCGTCACGGTTACGCTGGCGATCGTGTTCGTCATTACCCTGGTCCGACCGGATTGGAATCCGTGGCGGCGAAATGTTGTTGAGGTGCGTGAATCCAGCGTGCCTGGTAGCTTCTTGGCAGCTGGAAATGCCAACACCATCCGCGGGTCTTATGCGGAAGCGGCGGCGAAGGCAAAAGTCTCGGTGGTTAACGTTTCTACCTCGCGTATCAACATGCCTCGCAATCATCCGCTTGCGGGTGACCCGCTGTTTCGCCGCTTCTTCGGCGTGCCCGAGGGCGAACCTGAGGATGGCGACGAACCAGATCTATCGAGCCTTGGCTCCGGCGTCATTGTCAACGCTGACGACAAAGGCGGCTATGTACTGACGAACGATCACGTCGTTGCCAACGCCCGTGAGATTCGATTGTCTCTTGGAGATGGTCGCGTATTGCCCGCGAAGGTTGTTGGTACTGATCCCGACACCGATCTGGCAGTGTTGCGCGTTGAAGGAACAGGACTAAAGCCCATCACGTTTGGGCAGTCGGATAAGGCCGTCGTTGGGGACGTTGTGCTTGCCATCGGTGATCCATTCGGTGTCGGTCAAACCGTGACGATGGGCATCATCAGCGCACTCGGTCGTAATCGACTTGGCGTCAATCGGTATGAAAACTTCATTCAAACCGATGCTGCGATCAACCCGGGAAATTCGGGGGGCGCCCTAATCGACATCAACGGCAACTTGCTCGGCATCAATAGCGTGATCTATTCGCGCACCGGCGGATCGCTCGGCATCGGCTTCGCTATACCTGTGTCGATGGCCAAAGATGTCATGGAGCAAATCATCCGTGACGGTAGTGTGACGCGTGGATTTATCGGTATCGCACCCCAAGACGTGACGCCGGAGCTCGCTGAGTCACTTAAGCTGCCGGCTGCTCGCGGGTCGCTGGTTTCGTCGGTCAATCGCGGCAGTCCTGCCGACAAAGGCGGCATGAAGTCGGGAGACGTTATCGTCAGCATTGAAGGCAAGGCGATTCAAGATAGCGTTGCCGCCATGGCCGCGATCGCCGCGCTCAAGCCCGGCACCAACGCGCGATTTGGTGTGCTGCGCAGCGGCAGAGAGGTGGCGCTGACACTCGAAATTGGCAAGCGGCCACGACCACCACGGAATCGCTGACGAGGACGACCGAATGACACCGACCACGGACGCGCGTGTGGACGCGTACATTGGACGTGCGGCAGCCTTTGCGCAGCCGATATTGATGGAAGTTCGCTCGCCGTACACGCAGCGTGTCCACGAGCGGTCGAGACGATCAAGTGGGGATTCCCGCACTTCACACATAACGGCAAGATCGTATGCAGCATGGCCGCATTCAAAGCGCATTGCGCGGTCGGTTTATGGCAGCGCGATGTGCTGAAGATTGCCGGCAGTGAGCGCACTGCAATGGGCGACTTTGGTCGTTTTACCCGTTTGCAGGATCTGCCGACCAGGCGTGCGTTTGCGTCGTTGATCAAAACCGCAATCAAAAACATCGACGAGGGTACGGACAAACCAGTCGCAAAGAAGGCGGTGGTGCGACGCGATCCCGACAGCGTTGTTGCGCCGGATGACTTGCTATCCTCACTCAAGCACAACCGCGCGGCGCAGAAAATCTGGGACGGCTTTTCTTCTTATAGCCATCGCAAAGAGTACGTTGAGTGGATCACGGAGGCGAAGCGACCCGAAACCCGCGCAAGGCGCGTCAGCGATGCGGTGTCCATGATGGCCACAGGGCAATCAAAGAACACCAAATACGAGCGCTGCTAACGCGCGGCGCCGTCCCATGCATCAGCGGCCGTGTCGACCCTCGCGCGCTGCAACGCAGTCTGCAAGTCTGGCGCCAAGTTTTGCGCGCCTAATGCGTCATTGAAGTGGCTGCGCGACACCAGTGACAACGGTTGCTCGTTGAGCCCCGCGAGTATCAATCGCCCACCACGACGTTGAATCAACAGATGCAAGCTCTCGAGCGCATCGAGCCCGGTGGTATCTAAATTGATCACTTGATGCATTTCGAGAATCACAACATCTGGCAGCGATCGTTGTGGATCAAGTAGGTGCTCAAGTTTCGTTACGCTGCCGAAAAACAGCGAGCCGAACAGCCGGTACGCCCCGATAGATCGACCAGTCGATTGCGTTATGCCAAATCCCGCAAGGTCGATCTCCTCGACTTTTGTGAGCGACGAGATTCGATAAATGAAGAAAAGGCTCGATAGTACTAACCCCACCTCGACGGCGACGACCAAATCGAACGCTACCGTCAACGCAAAGGTCGTCAGTAACGTGGTGCGATAAAACACTGAGTACTGCTTGAGCTTAGCAAACTCTTTCCAGTCGCCCATCGAATACGCCACCCACAGCAATATCGCCGCCAGCGCCGCAAGCGGGATGTGCTTCGCGAAAGGCGCGGCAAACAATACGACTAGCAACAGGGTTAACGCATGCACAATGCCGGCAATAGGCGAGCGAGCGCCGGCGCGAATGTTAGTTACCGTGCGCGCGATGGTACCGGTGGCCGCAATCCCTCCAAACCACGGAGTCACAAAATTCGCCACGCCTTGAGCCATGAGTTCCTGATTAGGGTCGTGCCGATCTTGAATCATGCCGTCGGCCATACGCGCACATAGAAGTGCTTCGATGGCGCAAAGAATGGCGATGGCCAACGTTGGCGCAACTAAGTTTTGCGCGGTCGGCCAATCGAACGCGGGTATGGTCGGCATTGGCAAGCCCGCCGGAAGGTCTCCGAACTTGCTACCAATCGTTTCGACAGGCAGATGCAGCGCCCACACAGCAACTGACCACACCAACAACACAATCAAGGTCGAGGGCAACTTCGCAGTAACACGTCGCCACCGCGACGTGTTCTGTGCATAACTGACCGGCCAAATGACGATCAACAACAACGAAGAAGCGCTAATGACTACCGCCCAAAGATTGACCGAGTGGAGCGACTGAAGCAGCGCAGCGACTTGCGAAAAGAAATTCGCAGGCACTCTCTCCATCGTCAGGCCAAGCAGATCCTTCAGCTGCGAAAGCGCAATGATGACGGCGATGCCCGCTGTAAAGCCGGTGATGATCGACACCGGCACAAAGCGCACCAAGTTACCCAACTTGAATGAGCCCATCGCAAATAGCAACACGCCGGACATCATGGTGGCGATGAGCAAATTTGCTACGCCATACTTTTCGACAATGGCATAGAGCAGCGCGACGAATGCGCCGGCTGGCCCACCAATTTGCACACGCGAGCCGCCGAGTAGCGAAATCAAAAAGCCGCCGATGATGGCGGTGATCAAGCCCTGCTCAGGTCGAACGCCGGAAGCAATACCGAATGCGAGGGCAAGCGGCAGCGCGACGATGCCGACAGTAATGCCTGCGCTAAGGTCACTTGAAAAGTCGTCTCGACGATAGTCGCGGAGCGAAGACCACAACTTTGGACGAAATGAAATAGCCTGACTTAGCTTCACACGCATCAGTATGCGCCACGGGTTGGGGTTTGCGAAGCACCTCAACACATCGGCTTCTTGTAACATCCTCCGCGCTTGCCCCCACCTTACGAGCCCAAAATGAACCGACGACGCGCTCTCGTATTTGCTGCGACAATTGGACTGGGTGTTGGATCCCTTTCGCACGCCAATCGTACCTTTGCCAATACAAAACCTATTCGATTGGTCGTCGGCTTTGCACCTGGTGGCGCCGCAGACGTGTTTGCGCGCATGCTCGCTCAGTTTGCATCGCAACAGCTTGGACGCAACGTGATTGTCGATAACCGCCCCGGCGCAGCCGCCATCATTGGTGCAGACCATGTCGCCAAGTCGGTCAATGATGGCACTACGTTATTGCTGAGCTTTGCCGAAGCACTGGTCAGCAACCCAACGCTTTATCGCAGCTTGCCCTACCAGCCCGCGCGGGATTTCGACTTTGTTTGTTTACTGGCGCAGGGGCCACTGGTTGTCGCGGTGAACAAGCCAGTTGGCGTCGATTCACTGGATGCACTGCTCGCGGTTGCGCGCAAGCGGTCGCTCAACTGGGGTTCGTGGGGTGCTGGTTCGCATGGGCATTTGCTGTGTGAGGCCGTTAATCGCGCCTATCAGACACAGATCCAACACGTCCCCTACAAAGGCGAAGCCCCTACGATACAAGCGCTACTCGGCGGCGAGATACAAATTGCGGCTGGCAGCATTGGCGGGATGCGTCCGCACCTCATGGCTGGAACGTTACGTGCCATTGGCACCATCGGTAGCGTGCGCAGTCTGGCGTTACCGGACACACGTACACTCTACGAACAAGGCGCTCGCGATGCGGCGTTCACTACACTCGGCTGGGTCGGACTCGTCGCGCCAAAGGGTCTTGACGCAGCCATTGCGAGGCAATGGCTTGATCTCGTACGCGCTTTCTTCGCGCGGGAAGAAACCCGTCGACAGTTTTTGAATTACGGATTTGAGCCGCGCGTGCTCGACGCCGCCGCGTTTCGCAAACTGTTCGACGCGGACTCAATCACTTGGGCGCAACTCATTCGACAGAGCGGCGTTCAATTGGATTAGTTCGATCAGGCGCGCTCGGCGGCCCAGCGATCTCCGGCACGCGCATGTATACCCAGCGCATCAATTCGTCTTGGGCGCGCTCTGTGAACACGGTGTTGGGATGGTTTGCCATCATAACGACCACATAGCGACGGCCATCATTGGCAAGCAGGTAGCCAGCAATCGCGCGAACGTCGTTGAGCGTTCCGCTTTTCATATGC
>JAJTHU010000119.1 GCA_021300055.1 Nitrosomonadaceae bacterium
GCAGTTCGTAAATGGGCGAGACTGATTTCGCGCTGAGCAAACTCGCCTATCGGCGGGCGTTTTCAGCCGGTTTTTGCCACAAACACCGCGCCAATACTAGGGTTTGTCGGTTGAAAGAACTACTTGGGCGTGCCGCCAAGCACCTTTAGCTGCTCGGCACTCGGGCCAGATGCCGCCAGCGTCAAGCTGAT
The DNA here is from genome assembly GCA_021300055.1 of Nitrosomonadaceae bacterium. Taxonomy (GTDB): domain Bacteria; phylum Pseudomonadota; class Gammaproteobacteria; order Burkholderiales; family Usitatibacteraceae; genus UKL13-2. The sequence goes on from JAJTHU010000119.1 coordinate 192, forward strand.
GGGCTGTTCGCCTTTCTTGGCCGCGCTGTTCAGCACCACGCTCTTGCCAAGCGCTACCTTGCCCTTAAAGATCTCCTCGCGGCGCGTGCGTTTGTCGTCGTTGGATTCGAGCGTCACCGCTGCAGTAAAGCTCACCACTGCGCCTTCGCGCTTCGGCTCCACGGCCAAGGTCACTCGCGGCGATTTCGTGTCCGTCGTTGGAGGGATCACGCTCACCGTTGCGCGCGCACCGACTTTTGCCATCACCATGGGCGTTGCCAACACTTTGTCGCCCAACTTCACGGTCGCGTCGAGGCGAACGAAGTCTTGCGCCCAAACGGTGGTGGAGAAAAATCCAAACGCCGCGATCAACGGCAGAGCAAGCGAGGAGGCGAGCCTGATGTACATGTAGTTTCCTTGAGGTTACTGGACTGTCGTGACAATCATTTTGAGCGTGAGTGCGCTTGAACCTAGCGTCTCAGCACCGACCGTTACGCTGGCCTGTTTCCCCTGCTCAAGTTGCATTGAGTGGGACATCTTCCGGGTAGAGGTCTCCTCGACACCGTTGGCAAGTTTGGTGTTAGAAAAAGTCAGGTCGGTCGTAACGTTGACTCTGTTGTCTGGTTGTATGGTCGGCGTAATCTTCACAGTGGTTTCGTTCCCCTCGCCCCCAGCATGCTTGAGGCCGAACTTGATAGATGCGCTCTCGGTGTTCTTCACGTGCAATGTTGGCCCTGCGCGCATTTTTTCGCCCTCGAACAATTCCAGTGCTACCTTGAGCTTGGGGTCGGCAGCTCCTGCTGGGAAGCTGTGTAACGAGCAGGCAGTGGCAATCACGATGAGTGTAGTGAGGCGTTTCATGTATTGGTTCTCCGTTGGCGCTGAATAAGTTCTAGATTTTAGTTTCGGCCGCGCACCGGCTGATGCAAGCCGTTGAACACGCAACCTGCTAACGCGCTTTTGTCGAGGTAACGACCGCGTCTGGGTCGCGTGCGGCAATTTGCAACCACTTTACCAGCGGCTGTGAAGCCTCAAAGTGCTGCGCCACCCAACCGGCGAGATCCTTCGGCGGCTTCTTCTTGAGATTGACGCTGGTTTCGCAGAAAAAGTTCTTGTTCTTGATCGCTTCAATCAGCGGGTGATCAGGGGCATAGCCCTTTGGCGAGCGTGCAAGTTTGCCTTCCTCGCACAAGCCGCCGTAAACCGCCGCAAAGTCTTTGTTGCGCAGGACAGCTTGCAATGACTTCGGGTGCGAAACGATGTGGTCGCGAATGCGCTTGAGCACCGGCGGCGGTGGCATGTAAATGCCAGAGGCCACCAGCAAATGCCCCGTGTGGTCGATGTGAAAGTAGTGGATGGGTCGCGACTTGTCGTCTTTGTTACGTTGCCCGATCACCGCGCCGATGTTGGTCTTGTACGGCGACTTATCTTTCGCAAAGCGTACGTCGCGATAAATGCGGAATACCGCCTTCTTCGGCTCGAACGGCGGCAGGTCCTTATCAAACTTGCGCACCCGCACACCGATATCCGCTGTGAGGTTGATGAACTCCTCGCGCAGGATGTCGTACTGCGGCTTGTTGTGCAAAAACCAAGGCCGATTGTTGTTTTCGGCGAGGCCTTCGAGGAATTGGAAGAGGGAGGGGAGGTGCATATGTACCGTTCTAGATTGAAGGCGACACTACCCGCCGATAAAACTCATCTCAACCTTCTTCGCTTTCGCCGTCTCTGCTGTGCGTACCTCAGAATAGTTGTCACGGCGCTGCTGCCAGATGCCGATGAAGGCTTCGCGTAATGCGTCGCCGCTGGCACCGCCACGGATCAGAGATTTAAGGTCGTAGCCGCGCTGCGCAAACAAACAGGTGTAGATCGAGCCATCGGTGGAAAGCCGCGCGCGGGTGCAAGTACTGCAAAACGCCTCGGTCACACTTGAGATCACGCCGAACTCGCCCGCATCTTCGTTGCCCGCGTCCGTGTACTTCCATCGCTCAGCGACTTCGCCGACATGGTTCGGGTTGGCGGGCGCGCACGGAAACACCGCGTTAATGCGCGCCACGACTTCGCGTGACGGGATCACGTCGTCCATACGCCAGCCATTGGTGGCGCCGACGTCCATGAACTCAATAAACCGCACAATGTTTTTGGTACCGTGAAAACGACGCGCCATGGGGACAATGTCGTGATCATTGACGCCGCGCTTGACGACCATATTGATCTTCACTTGCGCGAAGCCTGCGGCGTTCGCGGCGTCGATCGCTTCAAGTACCTTGTCGACGGGGTAATCGACATCATTCATGGAGCGGAAGGTTTTGTCGTCCAGCGAGTCGAGCGAGACGGTGAGCCGGTGCAGGCCAGCCGCTTTGAGTTTGGCGGCTTTGGCCGCGAGCGCGCTGCCGTTGGTGGTGAGAGTTAAGTCGATGCCCTCAATCTGCGCCAGCATGGCGACGAGGTCTTCGATACCGCGGCGCAATAACGGCTCGCCGCCCGTGAGGCGAATTTTCTTGACGCCTAGGCCAACCGCAACGCGCGCGATTCGCTCAATCTCCTCGAACGACAGCACTTCAGCGTGCGGTAGGTATTGGTAGTTCTGGTCAAAGACTTCTTTCGGCATGCAGTAGGTGCAGCGAAAGTTGCAGCGGTCGGTCACCGAAATGCGCAGGTCGCGGATCGGCCGACCACGCGTGTCACGCAGTGTGGTGCCGTCGAACGCGCCCGCTGCCGCAGCAGGAATGGGGAGCGCGCGAGCGCTGGTGTCAGCTTTAGTGATCGGAATGACTGGAGCAACCATGTACAAAGTATAGCGACGCGTTGTATCAGTCCGATTGCCGTAACATGGAAACATGTCGCAACCCACGGTATCAAATCCCGCGCCACCGTCCTCGGCAACGCCCGCAGACGACATCGGCGCATTCGGCGCACGACCTCGACTCGTGTTGTGCGTCGTCATGGAGCGTGCCGCCACGCAGAGTCGTTGGCAGGCGTTTCAGTGGCGCCCGATTGGCGTACTGCCGGATGATGGTGCGCGCGCCGATGGTACTGTTTTGGTCGAGAACGAGGGATTGTTGCAGCGCTTACACATCGGCTTTGAGACCGCGCTGTTCCCAGATGAGGCGGAGGGCTATTTCCTCAACATTTCCTCCCCCGATCCGCGCGTGTTCGTGGCTTGGCGGGTTGTTGAAGATGACCCGGATGACGTGCGTCCCTATATGGTGACGCTGTCGTACAACGAAGCGGCGCGCTGGATGGACGCACAAGAGAAAGTTGAAGGTGTGCCCATGCCAGAAGAGATTGCGGTGGTGCTGGCGCGGTGGGTATCGGCCAACTATCGGCCACCCGAGAAAAAGCAGCGCATTCGGCCGCGTTCTTTCGAGAGCAAAGAGGGGCGCTACAAGGGAGGCTTGTCGTGAGTACCAACGGCCAGGGCGGCGGCTTTTTCTCTCGATGGTCGCGGCAAAAAGCAGCGGAGAGGGAAGCGGTTAAGCCTTCTGACAAGACGGGTGCGCTAGCCGAAGAGCCCGTCGGCGCGAAACAGCCGGCCGCTGTAGCGCCCAGTGTTGCGGCAGGTACGTCGGCATCTGCGACCCCAGCTAAGCCGCCCCTTCCAGACGTCGAGCAGCTCACACCGCAATCAGACTACACGGCGTTCATGGCCCCGGATGTGGCGCCTGAGCTACGCAGCCGCGCCCTGAAAAAACTCTTCACCGACCCACACTTCAATGTGATGGACGGGCTCGACACCTATATCGACGATTACGGCAAGCCTGATCCCATTCCGGAAAGCTGGTACGGCCGCATGAACCGCATCGCTGGCGATATGCGCCCAGAGCCGGAAGTAGAGGAGGGCGGGGCAGCTGCCGCGCAGATCCAAGCCACAGCACAGGCTTCGCAAGCGGCTGCGACTTCGTTAGACTCCGCGCCCGACGCGCCGCCCTTGCCGCCGACAGATTCGCCGGACGCGAGCACCGTGGATGGCGCCGAAGTGCCCAACGTGCTCAGTGCGCCTAATATGCCCACTGCGCCCGACGCGTTGGTCTCAGCCGACACAACGAAACCTATACAGGCTCACGAATGACCTTGATGCTCCAGTCACCCGCCGCGCGCGCCGCGCTGTCAGCACTCGAATCGCTGAACGCGACGAACCCTTTTGAACCCGTCGCGAGCGTTGGCTACACCTCTGCCGGGCGTCTGTTGATTTTGGCCGATGACGAGCGCCTTTCCGATGTGGTGTCCGCACTTGCCGAAAAGCTCTCGATCGCGGTGTTGTGGGTCGCCAGCACGCCGCCGCCCGCAAACGCAGCGCTTGCCGATACCGAACTCAGTCGCGGGCAAGTCATCTCGTTAGAGGGCTATCTGGGCGCGTTTGCACTTGTCTGGCAAGCCGGTGCGGCTCCTGCGGCATTTGACCTCGTGCTCGATCTGCGGCAAAAGCCGCACTTTCAAATGCA
>JAJTHU010000356.1 GCA_021300055.1 Nitrosomonadaceae bacterium
ACAGGTGAACCAGACCGTCGATGTTGCCCGGCAGGCCGATAAACACGCCGAAGTCGGTGATCGACTTGATCGTGCCTTTGACTTTCTCGCCCTTCTTGTGGGACATCGAGAACTCTTCCCACGGATTTGGCATGCACTGCTTCATGCCAAGCGAGATGCGGCGACGCTCTTCGTCGATTTCGAGGATCATGACTTCAACTTCGTCACCGAGCGAAACAACCTTGGCTGGGTGAACGTTCTTGTTGGTCCAATCCATTTCGGAGACGTGCACCAAGCCTTCGATGCCCGCTTCGATTTCGATGAACGCACCGTAGTCGGTCAGGTTGGTGACCTTGCCGAACAGGCGCGTACCTTGCGGGTAGCGACGTGCGAGGCCGGTCCATGGGTCGTCGCCCAATTGCTTCATGCCCAACGAAACGCGGTTCTTTTCCTGGTCGAACTTGAGGATCTTGGCTTGCACTTCGTCGCCAACCGCCAGCACTTCGGATGGGTGCTTTACGCGACGCCATGCAAGATCGGTGATGTGCAACAGGCCATCGATGCCGCCGAGGTCAACGAACGCACCGTAGTCGGTGATGTTCTTGACGATACCTTTGACGATCGAGCCTTCTTTGAGGGTTTCGAGCAATGCAGCACGGTCGGCGCCAAGGTTGGCTTCCATCACGGCGCGGCGCGAAACGACCACGTTGTTACGCTTCTTGTCGAGCTTGATAACTTTGAACTCGAGTTCTTTGCCTTCAAACGGCGTGGTGTCCTTCACAGGGCGGGTATCAACCAGCGAGCCGGGCAAGAAGGCACGGATACCGTTGATCATGACCGTCAGGCCACCTTTGACCTTGCCGGAAACCATACCGGTGATGACGGTGCCCTTGTCGAGCGCGACATCGAGGTCGTGCCATGCCGACAACTTCTTAGCGCGGTCACGCGACAGTTTGGTTGCACCAAAACCATCTTCAAACTTTTCGATGGCAACGGTAACGAAGTCGCCAACTTTGACTTCGAGTTCACCCTTGTCATTCTTGAATTCTTCGACGGGGATGACGGACTCGGACTTCAGACCGGCGTTCACCACCACGATGTTTTGATCGACGAGCACCACTTCAGCGGTGATCATCTCGCCTTCGCGCATTTCCTGACGGGTCAGGCTTTCCTCGAACAGCGCGGCGAACGAATCAGGCGCGTGAACAGGTTTGGCGGCTTTGGCTTTTGCTACGGGTTGGGTTGAGGACATTACTTAAGGCTTTCGGTTAGCTCACTGCCGGGCGGCAGGGAGGGTTGATCAACGCCCAGTCTCTTGGGGAAACCGGGCACCAATGCTGCTGCGGGGGAATAAGACGAACCGCGAAAAAAAATGCTTTTGAATCAGCAGGCTAACAGCGCCAAGGCGCCGAATGCTCACCAGCTAACCCCTTCAGACTTGGCCTTTGAACCACGCCAGCACCTTGCTAGCGGCCTCGTCTGCGGAAATCGCTGTCGTATCAAGCAGATACGCATCATCAAGCTTTTTCAGTGGCGCAACCGGACGATTTGAATCGCGTTCGTCACGGATGCGTAATTCCTTCACAACGTCCACCAGTATCGCAGAGTTTCCTTTTGATTTCAACTGGTTAGTGCGTCTTTGCGCTCGCGCCTCGACGCTTGCGGTCAAGAAAACCTTGAGCTGGGCGTCCGGGAAAATCACCGACCCCATGTCACGACCATCGGCCACCAGCCCGGGGGCTTGCCGAAAGGCGCGTTGGCGATCCGTCAGCGCGGTGCGGACGGCGGGCAGCGCTGCCACGCGGGAGGCATTCTGACTTGAAGTTTCACTTCTAATATCTTCTGTAACATTTTGATTATCAAGGAATACATCGTTCCCCGAAAATCGAATATCGAGGTGCCGCGCGACCTCCGCAACCGCAGTTTCATCGTCAAGTGCGACGCCGCGTTTGCTCGCCGCGAGGCCAGCCAAACGGTACAGCGAGCCCGAATCGAGGTAATGAAAGCCGAGCGCCGCCGACACCATTTGGGCGACCGTGCCTTTGCCCGAGGCCGTTGGGCCGTCGATCGCGATCACGGGGATGTTCGATTCAGCACTCATTTCAGGCGCGCTCCGTAATACCGCCGAAGACGTCGAAGTAGTCGGGGAAGGTCTTGCCGACGCACTTGGGATCGTTGATGGTCACTGGCACGCCGCCAAGTGCCACCAGCGAAAAACACATCGCCATGCGGTGGTCATCATATGTATCAATGACGGCATTCGGGAGGAGTTGCTGCGGCGGTGTGACGGCAATGTAATCCGCGCCCTCTTCTACGGTCGCCCCAACCTTCCGTAACTCGGTCGCCATCGCAGCGATGCGATCGGTCTCTTTCACACGCCAACTGGCGATATTGCGGATACGCGTGGTGCCGTCTGCGAACAAGGCCAACATGGCGATGGTCATCGCGGCATCGGGGATGTGGTTGAAGTCCGCGTCAATAGCCCTAAGTCGCGTGCCAATGTCCCGCGACGCGGTGATGCTGTTTGCGTCCATCTTGATCTCGGCACCCATGGCGGCGAGGGCATCGGCGAACTTCACATCGCCTTGAATGCTCTGTGCACCCACGCCATGTACCGTGACCGGGCCGCCAGTGATGGCGCCAGCGGCCAGAAAATACGACGCGCTCGATGCGTCCCCTTCAACGCTAATCTGGCCTGGCGCACGGTAGCGCGCCGCGGCGGGGATGCGAAAACGCTGCCAGCCGTCGCGCTTTATCTCGACACCAAAGCGTGCGATGAGATTGAGTGTGATGTCGACATACGGCTTGGAGATCAACTCGCCAACAACCTCCACGGTCACCGCGCGACCCAGTAGCGGCAGCGCCATCAACAGCGCCGACAAAAACTGGCTGGAGACGTCGCCGCGCACACGTATCGTTTCGTTGCCTTGATCAACGAATCCTTCGACCACAAGTGGCGGGTATCCCGTTTGCCCGGCGTAGCTGATGCGCGCACCGAGAGGTACGAGTCCGTCCACCAGATCACCAATGGGGCGTTCGCGCATGCGCGGCACACCGTCGAGCGCATAGCGTCGGTCGCCGCGTTGCAAAGCCAATGCAGCCGTCAGCGGCCGAAACGCGGTGCCAGCATTGCCGAGAAACAACTCGGCGTGCGCCGCTGGAAATGCGCCACCACATCCTTTCACGACATAAGCGTTTGGCCCCACCGACGGCACGTCAACGCCTAGCTTATTGAGGGCGGCCAACATCACATCAGTGTCATCCGACTTCAGCAGGTGATCGACGCGCGTCTCGCCGTCGGCAAGTGCCGCGAGCAACAAGGTGCGATTGGAAATCGACTTCGAGCCCGGCAAGGTGACTTCGCCCTTTGCAGACGTTGCCGCGGGCAGATGCAACTGTTCCACTAGCTTCCTTCGTTCTTGAATTGATCGAGCTGCCCCGATAGCCAGCGTTCGCGCGCGGCTTGAGCGCGCTGCATGAATTCATATAGCGCCGTCGCGTCCTTCGCGGCAAGAACGCTGCGTAGCTGCTGCAACCTTGCGATGTAGGCATCGATTTCTGTCAGCAACGCCGATTGGTTGTTCATTGCAATATCGCGCCACATCTCGGGGCTGGAACTCGCAACGCGCGTGAAGTCGCGAAAGCCCGACGCCGCGTGCGCAAATAAGGTGCGTGCGTTGGGGCGCGACGCCAACTCGTCAACGAGCGCATAAGCGAGCATGTGCGGCAAATGGCTAACCGCCGCAAAGACCTCATCGTGCGCTTCAGGCGACATCGATATCACGCGCGCACCGACCGATTGCCAAAGCGTGCCGACGACATCCACAAAGGCTGCGTCTGCATTGGGCGCGCAAACGATGACGCTTTTGCCCTCGAATAGCGTGACATCTGCTGCGAGCGGGCCGTGGCGTTCCCGCCCTGCAATCGGGTGGCAACCCACGAAATGCGCAAACTTGCTGCCCAACGCTGCTTGCGCCGCGGCGAGCACGTCTGCCTTGGTACTGCCCACGTCAAAGACAACGCACTGCGGGCCGATCACCGTTGAGAGCGACGCTAACGCAGCCGGAAACTGACGCACCGGCAACGCGAGCACGATGGCATCACACCCGCTCAACCCGGAGACTTGCGCAAGCCCACTAAGGTCATCGACGACAAAGCATTGATCGATTGCGCCTCGCGCGCGTGCCTGTTCGAGGGTGAGCGCGTCTCGATCGATACCGATGATCGTGAGGCCCGGTTGGCTGCGCTTCGCCGCCAGGGCGAGCGAAGTGCCGATGAGACCGACGCCGATGACGGCGAGCTGCTTCATACGTGGTCGAAGCTCGTGAGACGCGCAAGATCGGATAACAAAACCCTAGTAAAGACGGGCATTTCCAAGCAAAAATGGCTGAAACGTCTCATCCCGCCTAGACTTTCAAATCGGCGCGCGCCTTGTCGAGCGCGGTCAAAAAGCGCTCATTCTGCGCAGCCGTGCCGATGGTGACGCGCAAGTATTCCGGCATGCCGTAACCCGCTACGGGACGCACGATCACGCCTTGCTTCAGCAAGTGTTGGAATACCTCAGCAGCGCGCGGCATCTTAAAAGTGATGAAGTTCGCGTGCGACGGAATAAAGCCAATATCGCGCGTGTTGAAAGCCGCTTCAAGCCAGCGCATACCCTCGTTGTTGACGCGGCGACTCTCGATGATGAAGTCGTCATCTGCGAGCGCCGCGGTCGCCGCCACCATGGCGAGGTGATTGACGTTGAACGGCTGGCGCAAGCGATTGATGAGCCCCATCAACTCCGCTGAACCCAGACCAAAGCCAATGCGCAAGCCGGCCAAGCCATACGCCTTCGACAGCGTGTGCGAGATGATGAGATTGGGGAATTCGGTGAGCCAAAACGTTGTGTTGTAGGCATCGGCGTCGCTGAGGTACTCGCTATACGCTTCATCCAGCACGACCAACACGTTTTTCGGAACGCGGGCGATGAAGTCGTGCAGTTGCGGGCCAGGAACGAACGTACCCGTGGGGTTGTTCGGATTAGCAATGAACACAACCTTGGTGCTCGCGTCGATGGCTTTCAGCATCGCATCGAGGTCATTGCCATAGTCCTTCGCCGGAACGACGATGCCGCGCGCGCCGACAGCTTGCGTCGCCAGCGGATACACCGCGAACGAATACTGCGAGAACACAGCAGAAGCACCCGGGTGCAAAAACGTGCGCGCGACGAGCTCCAAAATGTCGTTCGAGCCATTGCCCAAGACGATTTGCTCAGCAGGCAGGCCATGCTTGGCACTGATCGCTGCCTTGAGTTCGTGCGCCCCTTCTGGGTAAAGCGCTGTGCTGTTCAACGCGGCAGCAGCGGCGGCGATGGCCTTGGGGCTGGCGCCGAGCGGGTTTTCGTTGGAAGCGAGTTTGATGATGTCCGCTTCACTCATGCCGAGCTCGCGCGCGACATCAGCGATGGGGCGACCCGGTTGGTAGGGCGCGATGGCGCGGACGTAATCGGGAGCGAGGTGGGCGAGAGACATGCGTGAACGTTTACCTAAAGATTGTGAGAGAAATTGCGAGTGTGCGAAGTTGAGTGAACGGCGAGCGCGTATGTACTACCGTGGGGGAATACGGTGCAGCAGATTGATGCCTCCGCTCAGATGACGGCGGCAGGGTACGAACCCAACACCTTCACATAGCCGGCGATTTTGCGTAGCTCCAACAGTGCCTCGGCGACAGCGGGATCTTGCTGATGCCCTTCGATATCGACGAAGAACAAATAATCCCAAACCGCGATTTTTGACGGGCGCGATTCGAACTTCGACATCGACACGCCCCGATTGGCAAACGGTGTGAGCATCTCGTACACCGCACCGGCACGGTTGGCCGCTGAGAGCACAAGCGAAGTTTTGTCTTTGCCCGTCGGCGTTGGTTTTGGTTCGTAGTTACCGAGCACCAAGAAGCGCGTGGTGTTGTTGGGTTCGTCCTCGATGTTGGAGGCCAACAGCGTCAGACCGTAATGCGCCGCGGCCATTTCCCCTGCAACCGCCGCGGTGAAAGGCTCATTCGCCGCGCGGCGCGCCGCTTCGGCGTTCGACGCCACGGCAATACGTTCGGCGTTCGGCAAATGGGTATTCAGCCACTCGTGACACT
>JAJTHU010000227.1 GCA_021300055.1 Nitrosomonadaceae bacterium
CTTGCGGGGAACCCTTGAACGTCCAAACCTTTGTTGATGTGAGAGCATTCGCCGCTGCGCTTACGTGGCGCGACTCGAGCGTGATGCACTGTTTTGCAAGCTTGGGGAAGAATAGGAAGGTGCTGAGTGCGCCTCTTTTCGGACTTGCGTTGTTGGCAGCGCCGTTGCTCGTGCTGGCTCAGATTGCCACAACGACTGCCATCGCGGTTCAAACGAACCCAGTTCCTCCTGGGCAGCCGACGCAGTTGACTGCCACGGTTTCTGGTGCGCAGGTTGGCTACACCGACACGCTCAGCATCGGCGCATCGACAGGCGCTAGGCTGCTATACCGGTTTGCGTTAACGGGCGGAGCTAATTTTGCGGCCCAGGTTGTGCCAGCGAATCTCGTTAACGTAACCAATGGCGCGAGTTTTTCCAGCGTTACCATTGTGCAGGGAGGGGCGGTAGGTCAGAGTTGGGTGCTTTTCCAAGTCACATCGGGAACGCCCTCAATCGGCGCAACGCAACAATTTCGACTTAACTTTTCCTTCCGCGGTGCCACTACGACGAGCGCCGTCATCTTCAGCGTACACGATACGTTCTCTTCAGGCATAGGCGACACACCGAGCAATTCGGCGGTCCTCTATACCGGTGCTGCATCTTTGCTTTCCTCCTTACCACCTCCGTTTACGATGACCGGGAACATTACCTTCCGGCTCGCGGGAGCCATCATCCCCGGCTGTGCGGGGTTGTTGCTCAGTTCCGGCTCTGCTAGCTGCAACGCTAGCTTTAATACCGCCGGTAGCTACGCTTTGACGGCAGACTATTCAGGTGACGTCAATTATCTTGCCAGCACAGGTACTCTCGTCGGTGGATTTACGGTCCTGATTGATGTTTCTCCAGTTGCGTTACCAGATGCGACGGTGGCTGTGCCTTACTCCAGCAGTCTCTCTGGTGTCGCGGGCTCCATCCCGTACACGTTCCAGCTAATTGCCGGCTCTGGGATTCTGCCGACAGGTCTTACCCTGGACTCCTCTGGTTTGGTCAGTGGCACTCCGGTGTCTGCAGGGGCGACGCCCTTTGACGTCCGAGTTACAGATGCTGTCGGGCGGACCATCACACGCACCATCACGATCACGATCCTGAAGGGGACTCAATCGATCGCTTTTTCGCCGCCCACGTCCGCGGTGGTCGGTACTACGATACCCATTGTGCCTCTAAGCTCCGCCGGATTGGCAATCGTTTACCAAGTAGATACGCCCAGCGTCTGTGTGGTGGCTGGAACTGTGTTGCGATTGATCTCTACTGGTACTTGTGTTGTCACACCGATCCAAAGCGGGGATACGAACTACTTTCCGGCGGCAAGCTTCCCGAGGAGTATCGTGGTCACGGTACCTGCAGGGGCGCAGCCATTGAGAGTCCGATCAGCAGGTGGGCAGTCCATGGTTGGGACCCTATCCAACAGCACGATTGCGTTTGCGAATGTCCCCGATCCCGGTGCGGTTTTTCGTGTCGTTGGGGTCGTTGACTTAGATTCGAACAGAACCCAAGACCTCGTCTTCCAAAACACCTCTCAGGGCGAATTTGGCGAGGTCCGCTTTTGGCCGACAAACGACCCAACCTCAGAGCGCCTATTGCGCTCTGTGAAGTTGCTGTGGAGAGTCGATGCAGTTGGCGATCTTGACGGAGACGGTTTTGGAGATTTGGTTTGGCGGTTCACCGGGCAGACGCCGAACTTCGATGACACTGGAGTCTCCTACGTATGGTTTACCAACGGCCAGTCAGTTACACAGGTTCGCAAACGTGGTGGCGCACCTTTGAACTGGCGGTTGTTGGGTGCCATCGACGTCAATGGTGACGGCGCAGACGATATGGTCTACATTAGCCCAGCTAACGAAATCCGGGTTTTGGTGGCGACAGCAAATCGTACGTGCGCCAACTTCGCTGCGGGCAGCATTCCTGCCGGTTTCTCTGCGGTCAGGCTCGCGGCGTTTTCCGAGTTCGGCCGAGCAGAAATCCTCGTGCGCAACGCGACTTCAGGCGCAACAGCGAGGTTGCGGCTGGATGCGACTGGCGTCGCTTTGCCAGCGCCCACTGCCAATCCAGACGATCCGAATGCATCGTGCACCGGCACAACAGCCGTTGTGCGCAATACCTTGTCCGAATGGCTCACCACCCCTGCGAACCTGGCCTACTTCGGTTCCGCTGACTTTAACGGCGATGGTCTCGCCGATATCGTTTGGATTCGTCCCGATCGCACGTTGTTGATCTGGCTATCGCAAGGCTCTGGACAAGATTACCGCGTACTTGAAAACGTGGGATCAATTGCCGAGGGGTTTGTTGCTATACAGCCTTAGCTGTCTGCGAGGAAATTGCTTGAGAGCGGCACAGAGTTGGTGCGCGCGCTGGTCGCTTCAAACCGCGGCCATGGCCGCCCGATTGGCGTGCCTGCTGCGGTGCTCTGAGCAGGTCAAATATTGGTTACTTGAGGGGGAATACCATGGCTAAGGCTTCCGCGTTGCATGTTTTGGCGCTTTGGTCGCGGACATGCATTTTGGTGCTCGTCATTGGTGTCGCGTTTGTCGACTTCGTATCGGCACAGACTGCGACGATAACGCAACTGCGCTCAAGTAAGAACCCGGCAGCGGCGGGAGACGTGATCCAACTTACCGCGTCTGTTTTGCCTCAGCAGGGACTCAACATCGATTTCCCGTTTGGCATCGGCGTATCGACCGGCGGTGGTGTTTTTGTTCGGTACGACCTTGTGGGGGCGACTTTCGGGACTCAAGTTGTCGGCAGCAACTTTTCTAATTTCACCAACCCAGGTTCCATCTCCGCCGTCGTTGTCGTAAATGGGGGCGGGACCGGCGAATCGTACGTGATTTTTCAGTTCACATCGGCTAGCGGGGTGTCGCCGACTGATACTGCGCGGTTTGCGGTTTCGGGGCTCGTATCGTCCAGCGGGACTTCGTCGGTACGGTACTCGGTTCATGATAACTTGCTGTCGGCTATCGGGGCAACCCCGTCGAACTCGGCGCTTCTCACCTCAGCGGGCCCCACAGCGATCAGCACATTTGCACCGACCGCCCTGACTGTGGGTACGGTGGATTTTTTCTCTGGCGCCGCTCCTATCACCGGTTGTTCAGGGCTGAGCCTCGCGGGCGGAAACGCAAGCTGCGGGATAACCTTTGGTTCAATTGGGTCATACGCAATCACAGCACTGTATAGCGGAACGGCTTCGTTCCTGTCGAGTAGCGCCAGCCTTACTCAGACGATCGGGTTCGGCCTTTTGCCCGCGTTGCTTCCGAACGGCACAGTCGGCACGCGTTACGACCTTAGCCTCACCGCCTCTGGCGGCACTGCCCCCTACTCATTTCAAGTCGCATCCGGAACGTTGCCGGATGGCGTGACGTTCGGCGCCGATGGCAAATTCTCAGGCACCCCATTGAGTGCTGGCCTCTACGCGCTATCAATTCGCGTCACAGACTCGGTCGCAGTAAGCACGACTTACGATTTATCGCTAAGAACTCTTAAGGGCGCACAGACGATTACTTTCTCGACAGTGGTAACCGGGCGTGTAGGCTCTTCTATTGCGTTGACTGCGACCACTACATCGGGGCTTCCGGTCAGTTATGAGGTCAACACGCCAAGCGTTTGTGTTTTTACTGGCACGCGTCTGAACTTGGTCTCGACGGGGCAGTGCAACGTTGTCGCGAGCCAATCAGGCGATGCAAACTATTTTGCGGCGGCATCCGTGACAGCATCCATAAATGTATCGCTTGGAGGTGCGCAATCGTTGGTCATTCGATCAAGTACGGGCTCCACGTTGGAAGGTAGCTTGCAGGGGGCAAATCTTGTCTTCAGCAACGCCGCAGACTTGGGCACTGCATTCCTTCCGCTAGCCGTTGTCGATCTCGACGGCAATGGCGCGAGAGACCTGGTGTACCGAAACGTCACGAGTGGTGATGTCACCGAAGTTCGTTTCTGGCGCGATTCCAATAACAACCTCGATACGGGCTTGCGCAACGTACGCACGCTGTACGGGGCGC
>JAJTHU010000162.1 GCA_021300055.1 Nitrosomonadaceae bacterium
ATCCGAGATACGCAGCTTGGCGAGCGTCGCCTTAACGATCATCTCGCTGGCGAACTCCATCCCCGGCGAGTTGAGGTTCAGCGATCGGATGGCGTCACGGTCGAAGCCGCGTAGCCCGCAGTGGAAGTCGCGAATCGGCGAGCGAAACAGCAAGCGTCCAATAAAGCTCAGCACTGGGTTGCCCAGGTAGCGATGCAAGGGCGGCATCGCGCCCGGCTTAATGCCGCCGGCGAACCGGTCTCCCATAACGAGCTGATCGCCGCCGCTTAGTCTCTCGACAAACGCATCAAGCGCGGAAAAATCATAGCTATCGTCTGCGTCGGCCATGATGACGTAGCGACCGCGCGCCGCGGCGATGCCACCCAGCAGCGCGGCGCCGTATCCCTTCATCGGCACCGCAACCACGCGCGCGCCTTCGGCTTCAGCAAGTGCTTGCGAGCCATCTGTCGAGCCGTTGTCAGCGACCAATACCTCGGCGCGAATGCCAGTGCGCGCGATGTAGCCCATCGCCTTGCGTACGCAGGTCGCCACCGTCTCAGCTTCGTTGAGGCAGGGCATCAATATTGAGAGTTCTAGCGGCTCGATGGAGCCGTCGGTGCTAGCCGTCATGCGGTCTGTCCTCGTGAAGCGGGCGACTTATTTTGCTTGAACTCGAGATGAGTTTGCGAATTTCACGGCCCGAGCTTGCTCGGAAATACTTGATTCGTACCAACGCGTGAGCGCAAGGGGCGTGCCAGCAGGGCCGCAGCTTGCGGACCACCAGAAATGTTGGCGCATTTGTGTGCCCATTTTCGGCGCTTACTGACGAATCGCTGCGCGAATGCGTCCGCGCGAGCATCAAGCCAGCTTAAGCAGTGTTAAGTGAATGGCGATTCGCGCGAATTCGCGCGACCAGTACATTTTTTCTTCGTGCTTCTCTCATCCGGGTGAGACGGCATTGATTCTTGTCTCTGGGGCATATGGGTTGCGGGGAGTAGTGCGCTCGTCGCAACAGTGACGTGATCTTGTCCAACCACCCGGAGACTCAAACATGAAGTTGATTCAAAAAGGTTTCACCTTGATCGAATTGATGATCGTCGTCGCGATCATCGGCATCTTGGCGGCAGTCGCCATCCGTGCATACCAAGACTACACCGCGAAGGCACAAGCGTCCGAGGCGTTGACGCTGCTCGGCGGCCTGAAGACGCCAGTGGCGGAAGCGATTTCTCAGGGCGGTGTCCCGGATGGATGCAAAAAACCTGATGGTGCCGTTGTCACTGGTCAATACGTTGCCGGGATTGTCCCCACAGCAGGCGGCACAGCGCCAAACGAGACCTACACCATGGTTGCTACCCACAGGCCAACTGGGGTGAATGCAAAACTCGTCAACAAAACCGTCACCTTCAACTACGACGTTGGGGACGGCTCTTGGAAGTGCACCTCGAATCTTGACGATGCTGTGCGACCAAAGACATGTGAGAAGACGGTAGCCGCGCCCTGATTTCGTGCCGAGGCCTTGGCTAAGTACGCAAAACGGGCGGATCTCCGCCCGTTTTGCTTGTTGAGGCCCCCATCGCGCGACGCCTTTGGTCCTAGCGGCTCGCGCCCGCCCGCAAACTGACAAATTGCGACACTTTTCAACTTGTCTCGCATAGTGGATTACCTTCGCCTGACGGGAATCGGCAGGGCAGCAGCTAGAAGCGGTAGATTTGGGCCCGAATTGCCTGTCTATTCTTGAGATTGATTCGAATAGTGGTCAATGTAAATATTTGATTTGATTTAACAATTTGTGTTTCTATGCGTTTTTGTGAGATTAAACACACGAACTTCTCTCTGGTGGCATGGCTGTTGCTAACAGTAATGACACGCGCATCGCGATGCGTGTTGATTTCCACCTAACTAGTTACGGAGATTCACAATGACGAAGCAAATCCAAAAGGGTTTTACCCTGATCGAACTGATGATCGTGGTCGCGATCATTGGTATTTTGGCTGCAGTTGCAATCCCAGCCTACCAAGATTACACTGCGAAGGCTCAAACCAGCGAAGCCTACACGCTTCTTGGTGGCATGAAGACACCGGTTTCCGAAGCAATTTCGAACGTAGGCAATACGGACGGTTGCACGAGACCAAACGGTGCGGTTAGTACTGGCAACTCTGTTGCCGGGATTACCGTTGCTCCCGCCTCAGATACCACCCAATGTCTCCTAACCGCGACCTTTAAGTCAACGAGCGTCAACGCGAAGGTTCAAGGTAAGAAAGTCGCAATGCGGTACAATCCAGCGGATGGCAGTTGGACTTGCGGTTCAGATCTGGGTTCAGAAATCAAGAATAAAGCGTGCCAAGACGGTCTACCGACCTAGTTTCCTGCCATTGCTTGCCTCAACGGGGCACCCCCTCATCGGGTGCCCTTTTGGAGGTTGGCTCCAAAGAGTCTAAAGCTTGTCCGGAGGCCTTATGCCCCGCGCAGAGCAGCCTCCCGTGTACAGATCAGATTGCCAGATGAGGACACTCTTCAGCAGATTTGCAGTGAGTGAACTGCTGATTGTTGTCGCGACCGGGCGTGTATTGTTTACAACGGTAAGGTCGGGCACCAGTGATTCCTTGCTAGGGTTGTCAGGTTTGATTCCAAGAGCGAAACAAGAGCGGCAATGATTTTCATTACACACCTCTAGCCGAACGTCTAACCGATTCACTCGTACCGCAAAGCTTCAACCGGCTTCAGCGCCGACGCGCGCTTCGCGGGATAGAACCCAAAGAAGATACCGATCACTGCCGAGAACGTGAACGCGATGACGATGCCGGTCATCGATATGCTCACATCCATCGGCGAGAAGTTGGTCACCGCAATCGAGCCCGCGTAGGCGAGGGCAATACCCATCGCGCCGCCGCACACGCAAATCACGATCGCCTCGGTCAGGAACTGAAGCAATACATCGCGCCGCTTCGCGCCCAGTGCCATGCGAATGCCGATCTCTCGCGTTCGCTCGGTCACCGAGACGAGCATGATGTTCATGATGCCGATGCCGCCGACCAGCAAGGAGATTGAGCCGATCGCGCCGAGTAGCAAGGTGAGGGCGGTAGCAATGCCCTGCGCTGCCTCGGCGATGGAAGCCAGGTCACGAATGGTGAAGTCATCCTCTTGGTCGTCGCGTAAGCGGTGGCGGATGCGCAGGAGTTGTGTCGCGTCGTAAACGGCGTCTTGCACTTGCGATGCGCTCGCTGCCTGCGCCAAGGCAAAGTGAATGCTGCCCGGCTGGCCCCAGCGGATCAGTTGTTGGCGCGCAGTCGAGAACGGTACGAACACGGCATCGTCCTGGTCGCCGCCGCCTAAGTCGCTGCCCTTGCTCGCAAGCACACCGATCACTTCAAAAGGACGATTGCGAATGCGAATGGTCTGGCCGATCGGATTGGCTTCGCCATACAAGTTGCTGGCGACCGTTGCGCCGATCACCGCTACGCGCGAGGCTGAACGAATTTCGATGTCGCCAAACAGCGAGCCGATCTCGGCATCCCAATCCTTAACCACAAAGTAGTCGGGCGTCACGCCGAGTACGCTTGCATTCCAGTTGGTTGTGCCGCTGGCCACTTGGAAAGGCTGTTGCACAATCGGCGCCACCGCATTGAACGTCGGCAATTGGGCAATTGCCATCGCGTCGGCGTAGGTTAGGGTCTGCACCACGCCGCGCCCTGCGCGTACACCGTTTGCGGTCGATGAACCCGGAAAAATCACCATCACGTTCGAGCCCATCGCCGCGATGCGCTTGTTGATGTCAGCGCGCACCGATTCGCCGATGGCGAGCATTAGTACCACGGCGCCCACGCCGATGATGATGCCGAGCATCGTTAAGCCAGCGCGGAGGCGGTTCATCCCCATCGCGCGGAAGGCTTCAATGAAAACTTGAACCAGGTTCACAGCATGGCTCCTACAAAGTCCGCGATGGGATTTTTGCCGAATCGCGCGGCGTCGATCCCCGCAACAAACGTAGGGGCCTCG
>JAJTHU010000039.1 GCA_021300055.1 Nitrosomonadaceae bacterium
AACGCATTCTGCTGAAACTTTCCGGCGAGGCCCTGATGGGGGACGACGCCTTTGGCATCAATCGCGATGTCATTTCACGCATCGTTGCCGAGATCAAGGAAGTGGCTGACCTAGGTGTCGCCATCGGCATCGTCATCGGAGGCGGCAACATTTTTCGAGGTGTCTCGACGAGCGCCGCCGGCATGGACCGCGCGACCGCTGACTACATGGGCATGCTGGCGACCGTGATCAATTCACTGGCGCTACAAGACGCACTTTCAAAAGTCGGCCTTACACCGCGCGTGCAATCCGCCATCAACATTGAGCCGGTCGTCGAGCCCTACATTCGCGGCAAGACGATGCGCTACCTTGAAGAAGGTAAGGTAGTTGTATTTGCGGCCGGCACCGGCAACCCGTTCTTTACGACGGATACCGCAGCAGCATTGCGTGGTCGCGAGATGGAAGCGCAGATTGTGCTGAAGGCGACCAAAGTGGATGGTGTCTACACGGCGGACCCGAAGACCGACAAGAATGCGACGCGCTATCATTCCATCACTTTTGACGAGGCAATCGTCAAGAACTTGAAAGTGATGGATGCAACAGCGCTCGCGCTTTGTCGTGATCAGAAGCTGCCGATAAATGTGTTCTCGATCTTCAAGTCGGGTGCGTTGAAGCGCGTTGTGATGGGCGAGGATGAAGGTACGCTGGTCCACGCTTGATTCACGCTTAGACCAGCTTGTAGCTTGCAACGGAGAAAAAATATGAACGTCGCTGATCTGAAAAAGAACTCCGAGCAGAAGATGCAGAAGAGCATCGACGCGCTCAAGAATAATCTTGCCAAGATTCGCACTGGCCGTGCACACGCTGGCATGCTCGATCATATTCAGGTCGAGTACTACGGTTCGATGACGCAACTCACGGGGGTGGCTAACCTCACCTTATCGGACGCCCGTACGATCATCGTGCAACCCTTCGAAAAGAAAATGACCTCGGTGATCGAGAAGGCGATTCGCGATTCCGACTTAGGCTTGAACCCCTCGACTACGGGCGATGTGGTCCGCGTGCCGATGCCGATGCTCACCGAAGAGCGTCGCAAGGAAATGGCCAAAACGGTGAAGGGCGAGGGCGAAGACGCCAAAGTGGCCGTACGCAACATCCGTCGCGACGCTAATGCCGCGTTAAAGGATGCGCTCAAGGCCAAGACCTTGCCGGAGGACGTCGAAAAGAAGGCGCAGGACGACGTGCAAAAGATGACGGACAAATTCGTTGCCGAGATTGATCGTTTGGTGCACGAAAAAGAAAAAGAGCTGATGTCGCTTTAACAGCGAAGGCGATTCCGCTCATGACTGTGCAAAGCCCTACGCTGACCATACCCGAGGCCGAGGAAATTCCCCGGCACGTCGCCATCATCATGGATGGCAATGGGCGTTGGGCGAAGAACCGATTCATGCCGCGTGTTGCCGGCCACAAGCGTGGCGTTGAGGCTGTGCGCGAGACCGTCAAGGCCTGCGGCGAGTTCGGCGTCAAATATCTGACGCTGTTTGCGTTTTCCTCCGAGAACTGGCGTCGGCCGCAAGAGGAAGTGTCCGTGCTGATGCAACTGTTTCTGCGTGCGCTTGAGAATGAAGTTTCTAAGTTGCACGAGAACAATATTCGCTTTAAGGTCATTGGCGACCTGACGCCGTTTGACCAGCGTATTCGCGACGGCATCAGCGCGGGAGAGGCGCTTACAGCGAAAAACGACGCGCTTACGTTGACCGTTGCAGCCAACTACGGTGGTCGCTGGGATATCTTGCAAGCGTTCAGCAAAGTCCAGCAAGCACGCGCTCTTTCAGCCAAAAATGCTCCGAACGGCTCGCCAAATGGCGACTTTGATTTTGCGTCTCAGCTTCTGCCGATTACAGAGGAAGAGTTCGCGCCACACCTCTCAATGGCGTACGCGCCTGAGCCTGATCTCTTCATTCGTACCGGTGGCGAAGAGCGCGTCAGTAACTTTTTGTTATGGCAGTTGGCGTACACGGAGTTCTACTTCACGCCTGAACTCTGGCCTGACTTCGGTCGCGCGAGCTTGGCCAAGGCCATCGAGTCCTATCAGCGCCGCGAACGGCGCTTCGGTCGCACCAGCGAGCAGCTTGCTGCCGCAACGGGTGCGAACGAGTCCACGCCGGATGCTGCCTAGTTTTTTGGCGCGCACTTCCTTCCGATCACGCGCTGCCATGTTGATTACTCGCATCCTGACGGCGCTGGTCATCCTCCCAATCGTATTTGTCGCGCTCTTTACGTTCCCCAATTGGGCGTGGGATCTGTTTACTGCAGGTATCGTGCTCGTCGCCTGCTGGGAGTGGAGCCGCTTCTGCGAGTTTCCACCTGGGGGTAAGCGGGCTTACTTTGTACTGACCTTGGTGTTAGGCGCGGCCATCTTCTTCTCCTACCTCGACGGACACGTGTTTGGTGTTGAGTTCGCGCTGTTTAAGCTGTTTGGTTTTGCTGTCTCAGCCGTATTTTGGTTTCTGGTCGCACCGTTCTGGTTGTACCGCCAATGGCGCCCTAAACCGTTTTTGGTTGCCGCCATCACCGGGTGGGTCGTGATCTTCCCAACTTGGCTCGCGTTCCTCGCGCTGCGTGACGGCAGTCCATGGCTCCTACTGAGCTTTGCACTCATCGTTTGGGTGGCAGACATCGCGGCTTACTTTGTTGGCAAGAGTATCGGGAAGCACAAGCTTGCACCGGCAATTAGCCCGGGGAAAACGGTTGAAGGTGCCATCGGTGCGGTTGTGGGCGTCACCGCCTACTTCTTTCTGTGGCGACACTTTGCATCGACTTCCCCCGTTTCCCACGAGCCTTGGGTGCAGGACCTCGCCACACACGGCTGGCTGCTGTTCGTTCTTTTTGTCTTGTTGGGCTGCATGTCTGTACTCGGTGACTTGTTTGAATCTTGGATGAAGCGAGGCGTGGGTATGAAGGATTCGTCGCGCTTACTGCCCGGGCACGGAGGCATCCTTGACCGTATCGATGCGCTTACATCGACTCTGCCACTCGCCGGGCTGTACGTCATATTGACGGGCAGGTTGCAGTCGTGAAGAACGTCACTATTCTCGGCTCGACGGGTTCGATCGGCGTTAGCACGCTCGACGTCATCGCACGCCACCCAGATCGTTATCGCGCGTTCGCGCTCTCTGCCGCCAACAAAGTTGATGCACTCGCTGAGCAGTGCCGACGCTTCAATCCGCGTTACGCGGTCATGGTGAATAACGATGCGGCAGAGCAACTCCGCGCCAGTTTAAGTGGGAGTGGGTTGCAGACGGAGGTGTTGAGCGGTGCGGAAGCGCTCGAAACGATTGCGGCGCATGCCGATGCCCATGTCGTGATGGCCGCCATTGTGGGCGCCGCTGGGCTACCTGGCTCGATGGCCGCGGCGCGCGCGGGTAAGACCGTTCTGCTCGCAAACAAAGAAGCACTAGTAATGGCCGGTCGTATGTTCATGGATGCGATCCGCGATAGCGGGGCAACGCTGTTACCGATCGACAGTGAGCACAACGCTGTTTTTCAGTCTTTGCCGCGCGGGTTCGCAGATGCTGGTCTCTCCCACGCGGGAGTTCGCCGCATCGTCTTGACTGCATCCGGTGGTCCCTTCCGTACACGCAGTCTTGACCAACTTGCCAACGTAACGCCCGACGAAGCCTGCGCGCACCCGAACTGGGTCATGGGGCGCAAGATTTCAGTTGACTCGGCGACGATGATGAACAAGGGTCTGGAAGTCATTGAGGCCCACTGGCTGTTCGACGCCAGTGCCGACATGATTGACGTGTTGATCCACCCGCAAAGCGTGGTGCACTCGATGGTTGAGTATGTCGATGGCTCGTTTGTCGCACAGCTCGGCTCTCCTGACATGCGTACGCCAATTGCTTATGGATTGGGCTATCCGGATCGTATCGACGCCGGTGTCAAGCGCCTCGATCTAGCGAGCGTAGCCAAACTCGAGTTTCATGCGCTCGACCTCGAGCGCTTCCCTTGTGTGCGCCTTGCATATGACGCGCTGCGCATGGGCGGCGCCGCACCGGCTGTATTGAACGCCGCCAACGAAGTTGCTGTCGAAGCCTTTCTGAATCACCGGCTGCGATTTGTGGATATTCCCCATTTGATTGAAAGTGTGTGCACGACCCTTTGTGCGCAGTCCGGCATCGCGCATGCGGACTCGATTGAAGCCGTATTGGCGGCCGACACAGCGGCGCGTCAACAAGCGCAGCGCTTTGTGCAGGAACAGCGCGTCTCCGCATGAGTCTGCTGACGACCATTGCCGCGTTTTTGTTCGCCATCGGTTTGTTGGTGACCATTCACGAACTAGGTCACTTTTGGGCGGCGCGCGCGTTCAACGTCAAGATCCTGCGCTTTTCTATCGGCTTAGGCCCTGATCTCTGGGCGCGGCGCTTTGGCAACGACCAAACCGAGTGGGTCGTTTCACTGCTTCCCTTGGGTGGCTACGTCAAGATGGCAGATGAACGCGATGAGTCCGTCGTGCCCGAGGATGTCGATCGCGCATTTAACCGCCAAGCGATTTGGAAGCGCATGATCATCATCGCTGCCGGGCCGGTTGCGAACTTCGTCTTGGCAGCGATGCTGTATTGGGTCATCTTCGTTGTCGGCCAGCCCGGCGCCATCCCTTTTGTTGCCACGCCGCCTGCTGGGACCGCTGCCGCCGCTGCAGGTTTTGCGGCGCAAGATCGCATCGTCGCCGTCGATGATCGCGCCGTTAAGACGTGGGGCGATACGCGACTCGCCTTGCTCGAACGTGCCTCAGCGCGCGAGGTGGCACGCATCGAGGTTGAAACCGCTCGCAATACCATTGAGTTTCGAGAGCTCGCAACAGCGGGACTGCAAAAACAGGATCTCGATAAGGACTATGCGGCGGCGTTGGGGCTAGTCGCTTACCGTGCGCCAATCGCGCCGATTGTCGAAAACGTGACGCCGGACGGCCCCGCGGCGCGCGCCGGATTGAAACCGGGCGACCGCGTCGTTGCGGTCAACGGCGTGGGAGTCACCGAGTGGACGGCGCTGGTCGCCGTAATCGTCGCCAACCCCGGGAAGCCGGTAACGCTGGCCGTCGAGAGCCGTGGCGAAGTGTTTGACGCGACCGTGACGCCTGACAAGATCACCGAACGTGGCCGAACGTTTGGGCGCATTGGCGTCCAGCCCCGCATCGACCGCGAAGCGAATGACAGGCTGTACACGACCGTGCGCTACGGGGTTCTCGAGTCGACCCCCAAAGCCGTGACCAGGGTATGGGATATGTCAGTTTTCAGTCTCAAGATGATGTGGCGGATGATCACTGGCGATATTTCTTGGAAGAATCTCTCTGGCCCAATCACGATTGCCGACTACGCAGGGCAGTCGGCCAAGATGGGCTGGGTGCCGTTTGTGCTGTTTTTGGCCCTCATTAGTGTGAGCATTGGTGTGCTGAATTTGCTGCCTATCCCGGTCTTGGATGGGGGGCAGTTGCTGTATCATATCGCCGAGCTAATCAAGGGCAGCCCCGTCTCGGCAGAAGCCTTGGAGATCGGCCAGCGCATTGGGTTGGTTTTGCTGCTGTGCCTGACTGCTTTTGCCTTTTACAACGACATTCACCGGTTGGTTTCTGGTTGATTGCCCGAATTTTTGATTGACGATGCCCAGATCCCCCCGTATGACCGCGCGCGACCTTCCGGTGCGCCCCATCTCTGACAAGCTTCCTAGACTCTCCAGACTGACCAGCGCTCTGCTGGGTGGCGTGTTGTCTATTGCGTCGTTCGCGGCGTTAGCTTTTCAGCCGTTCACCATCCGCGACATCCGCGTCGAAGGCGTGCAGCGTACCGAGGCAGGTACTGTTTTCAGTTACTTGCCGGTGAAAGTTGGCGAAGTGATGGACGACGATAAGGCCGCGCGTGCCATCAAGGCGCTTTACGCGACTGGCTTCTACACCGACGTGCGCTTGGAAGTCGAAAACGACGTGCTCGTTGTTTTCGTGGCGGAGCGCCCCGCGATTGCTCAGATTGAGATCGAGGGCGCGAAAGAGTTCTCCAAGGACAACCTCAAAGATGGCCTGAAGACCGCAGGCATCTCGGAAGCAAAGATTTTTGACCGCTCGGTGCTTGATCGCGCCGAGAAAGAAATCAAGCGTCAGTACACGAGCCGCGGCTTCTATTCGTCCAAGGTCACGACCACGGTGACGCCGCTTGAGCGCAATCGTGTGTCGCTTAAGTTCGGCATCGAGGAGGGCGAGCCGTCCAAGATTGTCGACATCAACATCATCGGTGCCAAGGCATTCAAGGAATCGACGCTGCTCAAGGAGTTCGAGCAAACGACGTCTGGCTGGTTTACGTTCTTCACCAAAGACGACCAGTACTCCAA
The DNA here is from genome assembly GCA_021300055.1 of Nitrosomonadaceae bacterium. Classification (GTDB taxonomy): domain Bacteria; phylum Pseudomonadota; class Gammaproteobacteria; order Burkholderiales; family Usitatibacteraceae; genus UKL13-2. Next base: position 6,364 of record JAJTHU010000039.1, read on the forward strand.
GCAAAAGCTGTCAGGTGACTTGGAAAAGCTGCGTTCTTACTACTTGAACCGCGGCTATCTCGATTTCAACATTGAGTCGACGCAAGTCTCGATCACGCCTGAAAAAGACAAGATCTACATCACCATTGTCATCAGCGAGGGTGAGGTATACAAGCTCACCGACATCAAGTTTCAGGGCGATCTGAAGATCACCGAAGCGGAGATGCGCTCGTTGTTGTTGATGAAGCCGGGTGAGATTTTTTCGCGCCAGAAGGTAGTGGACTCCGTTAAGCAAATCACCGATCGCCTCGGTAATGATGGCTACTCGTTTGCCAACATCAACCCGGTTCCTGATCGCGACCCTGTTGCCAAGACCGCATCGTTCACATTCTTTGTTGATCCTGGTAAGCGCGTTTATGTGCGCCGTATCAACATTGTCGGTAATAGCCGCACGCGTGACGAAGTGATCCGTCGCGAGATTCGCCAGCTCGAGGCGGGTTGGTACTCAATCGACAAGATCAATCGCTCCAAAGAGCGTTTGGAACGCACGGGCTTCTTCGAAGAAGTCACCGTTGATACACCCGCAGTGCCGGGTACTAATGACCAAGTTGACCTGAACGTCACCGTCAAAGAACGCAACACGGGTAGCTTGCAGTTTGGTGTTGGCTACGGCAGCGGTATTGATCGGTTGACTGTCTCTGCCTCGGTCGCGCAGTCGAACATCTTCGGTACCGGCAATCAGCTCTCCTTCCGTATTAACTCAAGCCGCGTTCAGCGCGCCTACGAAATCTCGTACCTAAATCCGTACTGGACGGTAGACGGTATCGCTCGCGGCTTTGACCTTTATGAGCGCGAGCTCAACACGCAGGGTCTGGTAACGGGTGACTTCCAGTCGCGCGCCGCTGGTGCTGGCGTACGCTTTGGCGTACCAGTGACCGAATACGACTCGGTCAACTTCGGGGTTGGCTGGGAACAAACCAAGATAGATCTCAACGCGTTCAGCCCCGAGCGCTACTTTGAGTACGTGAACCGCTTTGGCGCGAAGAGCGAAACGATTCGCGGCACGCTCGGTTATGCGCGTGACACCCGTGACAGCATCTTCTTCCCCAAGC